>JAUSPJ010000103.1 GCA_030655795.1 Fidelibacterota bacterium
CAGATTCGGGGATTCGATCAGAGCCGCATTGCGGTGATGATGAATAATGTGCCTTTGAACGATAATGAAAGTCACCAGGACTATTGGGTTGATCATGGCGATGTTCTCAGTGATGCCGAAGATGTTCAGATACAGCGCGGCATTGGGAACAGCCTTTATGGCACTTCGGCTTTTGGAGGATCGGTAAATGTGATCACATCGATTGGATCCGATAAACCGGAATTGTCGCTGAATGTGGGTGCGGGTTCGTACAATACGTCTAAAATCCATCTAAAAGCCACTAGTGGAGCGCTTTTCAATAAGAGAGTAAAAATGTCGGCAAGGCTTTCACAAATTAAATCCGCAGGCTATCGGGATTTTCATGATACCGTCCAAAAATCAGGAGCATTTGGGATCGAATATGACGGTAAAAACTTTACGCATCAATTCAGAGCATTAGTCGGCTATGAGAACAGTCATCTGATGTGGGACGGCGTTTCTGCCAATAATATTAATGACCGGGAAAAGCGGCGCGCTGGTTATCAATCTTATATCGATGACTTTTTACAACAGGTATATTCACTGAACAGCTTCTGGCGGATCAGCGATCGTCTTCACTTCAGTAATGTTGCCTATTTAGTAAAGGGAAGCGGATATTACGAAGTATTTAAAGAAGGATGTGATATTTACTCCTATAATCTTGATGTAAATGACCAATATTCCGATTCTCTGGAAATGGAGCTTAAAACTGACCTTTTGCGAAGGAAATGGATTGTCAATAACTATTTCGGGATGATTCCGACACTGACGTATATTCGTAATAAATATCGACTGGATATCGGTGGTGAGATTCGTTCTTACACCGGCGACCACTTTGGTGAAATCGCCGGTTTCTCAGATCCTGATTTATCGTCTCTAATTTCCGAAGACTGGCATCGGTATTATAACTATATTGGTGAAAAATTGATCACAACCGGTTTCGCGCACTTTACTTTTGAACCGCTGGAAAAATTAAAACTGATTACCGATCTGCAGTATCAATACATTCACTGGAATATGGATCAGAAGAAAATCGGACATGCCGTCGGATATCAATTGGATGCAAGATGGAATTTTGTGAATCCGCGCCTGGGGGCGATTTATTCGTTCTCTGATGAATTGTTTGTCTTTGCCAATTACGGCAAAGCCCAACGGGAACCGGCGGACGACCAGATTATTGAAGCCGACGATGTGTGGAATGCTCCCCAAAAAGCCTCGGCTGAATTAATTCATGATTATGAATTAGGAGGCAGATATAGAGTCCGGCAACTTGAAATCGATCTGAATCTCTACCGGATCAATTATAAAAATGAGCAGATGAAAAATATCGACATCGAACAGGAGGGCGAATACAGCTATTACCATTCCGACGCAACATTGCACCAGGGAATGGAATTTGAAGTGGCATATCAGCCCTCATCTTTCTGGACGTTGAACCTGAACGGCAGTGTCAGCCAGCATATTTTTCATACCGGTGATTTAAAGGGAAATACCATTCCCAACGTGCCCTCTATTCTGTTTAACGGGAGTCTAACTTTTAGACCAATCGACCATTTTACTCTGTTTCTGACATCACGTTATGTTGGCGAACAGTACATTGATAATGAAAATATTGGCGCGAATCCGGATTTCTTGCTTTTTGACGGTGGTATTCGAATCAGTTATCGGCATCTGGAACTGAGCGCGAAAGTGAACAATATCTTCGATACCCTGTATTCAACCTTTGGTTATGGTTATGAATGGGATGGCTACTGGGCCTATTACTGGCCCGGCGCAACCCGCAATGTGTTTGTCTCGGTATCGGTTAAGCTTTAATAAAAAAACACGCAGAGACGTTGCGTGCAACGTCTCTGCGTGTTTAATTCGAATATTCGAATAAATGATTTTCATTTCATAACATCACTAAATGAAAAACATTGACATTTCCGATTTATTGAACTAATATTAATGCGTTCTTTGGGGGTAGAAGCGGTAAGTCTAAATCGCCCGGTTTTCACTTACCAATATTTGAAAGACAGAAGATAAAAACCGCTTATTGGAGGACTGATAAGCATGTCTGATGAAGAGATTTCTGCCGGCTCGAATCGAGCAACATTGATACGACTGAGACGTTCCGATCATGGAACGGAAGGTCTGTTTACCTGTAATCGTTTCAACTGCTATACTCTGGAACTCCCCTGGCATGGTAAAAAGTACGATATCTCATGTATGCCTGATAATAGGAAGATAAAATATATTCTCACGGTATTAAATAGCGTTTTGCGTATTGTTATGCTTTCAAATTTTTAAAAGGTTTACTAGAGCTTACTAGATCTAAATATTAAACAAGGATAAGGACTAATATAAGGAGATTAAAAATGTACCGACAAGCTGTAATTGACCAGACTAATATCGCTAAATTTGTTGAAAAACCAAACTCATGCTACCTATCTTTTCATGAGCAATATAATGAATTATTTCGTGTTTTAGATGATTTGATTGAAAATGAACCATTGAAAAATTGGTTCCTTGAATATGGTAAC
>JAUSPJ010000118.1 GCA_030655795.1 Fidelibacterota bacterium
CCGGAAAGAGTCTGGGCAGAACGATCGAGCGTCAGATATTCAACGCCAACATTGACCAGAAAGTCGATTCGTTCCCGGATTTCCTTAAAAATCTGGTGGGCGATCAATTCTTCGGTGGGGCTTAAAGCTAATCCATCAAAAAACGTTTTCAATTGTGTAACAGATTTGGATGTCAATTCGCTGATCGATAAATCACCAACTTTAACCGCTAAGCTCTCTTTTTTCAGACGGGCGCCGTTGCAGGTATAGCAGTCCTTCACACTCATGAATTGATTTATCCAGGTGCGAATTCCGGCGGAATTCGTTTGTGTATAACGTCGCTTTAAATTATTGATAACCCCTTCATAAGGGGCATTGTACTGACCCTGCATCCGCTCAGAATTATAATTCACAGAAACAACGGAGCCGGAAGTGCCGAACAACAGCGCGTTGCGGGCCTCATCCGACAGTCGGTAAAAGGGGGTTATAAAATCAAAATTATAGCGCTTGGCCAATCCTTTTAATATGGCCGAGTACCAGTTGCCACGCGGCTGTTCACCCAGCGGAACAATCGCTCCTTCAGAGAGGCTCTTGCGATTATCCGGGACCAGCAGATCGGGATCTATTTCCATCTGTGTGCCGAGTCCGTCACAATCGGGACAGGCTCCATAGGGACTGTTAAATGAAAACATCCGGGGAGACAGCTCCTCATAGCTGATACTGCAATCGGGACAGGCAAAATGCTCGCTGAAGATATGCTCTTCTTCACTGTTTACCCAGACGATAATCAGTCCCGAGCCGATATTCAGAGCCATCTCGATGGATTCTGTCAGGCGTTCTTTTATTGAGGAGTTGACAATGAGCCGGTCGACAACGACTTCAATATTGTGCTTTTTGTTTTTATCAATTTTAATAGGCTGGTCAATGTCGAAGATTTTACCATCGACCCGAACCCGGACGAATCCCTCGCGTCGAACCTCTTTAAAAATTTCCCGATATTCACCTTTGCGCCCTCTCACCAGGGGCGCCATGACCATTATACGGGTGTCTTCCGGAAGATTCAGAATTGCATCAACGATCTGCTGAGGGGTCTGCCTTTGGATACGCTTTCCGCAACTATAACAGTATGGAACACCAATCCGGGCATAGAGCAGACGGAGATAATCATAAATTTCGGTCAATGTGCCAACGGTGCTCCGGGGATTTCGGGACGTTGCCTTTTGCTCGATGGAAATTGCAGGGCTTAATCCCTCGATAAAATCGACATCCGGTTTTTCCATAATGCCGAGAAACTGTCGCGCGTACACAGAGAGAGATTCCACATACCGGCGCTGTCCTTCGGCATAGATTGTATCGAACGCCAGCGATGACTTACCCGAACCGGACAACCCGGTGATGACCACCAGTTTATCCCGGGGAATTTTCACATCGATGTTTTTCAGATTGTGCTCGCGGGCACCTTTGACGATTATATATTTGCTGTTCATATTCTTCACCTTGACAATCTGCAAAGTTAATCACATATCGCTACAACTTAAAGAGTTTTTCCGGGTTGATATGTTACATTTTTACATGCTTGTGATTATATTATCCAGTTGATTCTTTATGATGTTTGAATGTGTCCGAATCAGAATTGACAGCATCTAAGATTTAAATATTAAAATAAATTGGAAGGAAAAACATGAGACCGGTAGCAATAATTATCCGAGATGGCTGTGGCTACAGCGAAAACCCCAAAGGGAATGCTGTCATGGCGGCGAAAACGCCCAATATTGATTTATATAAAAATAAATATCCCTGGACATTACTGGATTGCTCCGGTGAAGCGGTTGGACTACCGGAAGGTTATCAGGGTTCCAGTGAGGTCGGCCATCTGAATATGGGGGCCGGCCGGATTGTGATTCAGGAACTGAAACGGATTGACGACGGACTTTCCAAGGGGACATTGTTTGAGTCGCCGAAGTGGAAGAAATTAATTGATAATTGGAAAACCAAGCAATCACGTCTGCATCTGCTTGGCCTATTACAGGACGAGGGCGTCCATGCGCACCAGGAACACCTGTTTAAAATTATGAATCGGGCGCGCAGTGAATATCCCGCGGGTGAGATTATAATTCATCCGTTTCTGGACGGCCGGGACACGCCGCCCCGCAGTACCCTGGAATATATTGCCAAATTAGATACCATTATGGACAAAGTCGGTAGTTGTTGTATTGGAACCGTTATGGGACGCTACTACGGGATGGACCGGTCACGCAACTGGAAGCTGACGGATATTGCCTATCATTGCATTGTTAATGCGGATGGCCGCAGAGCTCAAAGCGCCGAAGATGCCGTTAAAGAGTCTTACGCTAAGGATAAAACACCGGACGGTGTGGAGATGTTTGATGAATATATTTTGCCCTACGCCATCGGTTCTTATGATGGCGTGAGAGACGGCGATTCGATATTCCACACGAATTATCGTCAGGACCGGGCGATTCAGCTGACCATGGCGTTTACTGATCCAAACTATCCCGGGAAATTACAGCGAAAACCGCAGGTCGTTTATGTGGGTTTTACCCAGTACTTTGACGAATTTCAGGATTTTATACTTGGGTCAATGAGTGCCGGCGGGAGTATGAATAAACTGCTGGGCGAAGTCATTTCAAAAGCCGGCCTGAAGCAATTGCGAATTGCAGAAACCCAAAAATTCAGACACGTTACCAGTTTTTTTAACGGCAAATCCACCACACCCTATCCCAATGAAGATCAGGTGGAAGTCCCCGGTCGTTTTGATCCGGCAACCTTTGCCAGCCATCCGGAGATGGATGCTGATAATGTAACCGACGAAGTACTGAAACGGCTTGAAGATAATCCCTATCAATTTATCGTTATAAATTA
Organism: Fidelibacterota bacterium; assembly: GCA_030655795.1. Lineage (GTDB taxonomy): Bacteria > Fidelibacterota > UBA2242 > UBA2242 > UBA2242 > B118-G9. The sequence goes on from JAUSPJ010000118.1 coordinate 2,863, forward strand.
CGCTAATGGCGATATGGTTGGTCATACCGGTAATTTTGAAGCCGCCCGCAAAGCGATCGAAATTGTGGATGAAAATATCGGAAAAGTTGTGGACCGTCTGCTGGAACTCGATGCGCAGATACTAATCACTGCCGACCATGGAAATTCGGAGCAGATGATTGATTATGAAACCGGAATGGTAAAAACCAGTCATTCGGTCAATCCCGTTGAATTAATCTATGTTGCCCGGGATTCACAGGGGAAACAGCTGCTTGAACGAGGCAAACTTTCGGATATAGCGCCGACGGTATTACATCTTCTCGGTCTGGAAATTCCCAAAGAAATGACGGCAGATTTACTACTTTTGTAAA
>JAUSPJ010000267.1 GCA_030655795.1 Fidelibacterota bacterium
CAAAACTATCCGAATCCCTTCAATCCAACAACCCGAATCGACTATCAGAACGAAAAAGCCGGGTTTGTGAATATGACAATTTACAACCTGCTCGGTGAAAAGATCGTCGAAGTTATCGATGAATTTCAGGCCGCTGGCAACCATAGTCATTATTTCGATGTGAATACAGTTCAAGCAACGCTCAGTTCCGGTATCTATTTTTATGTATTGCGATCAGGGCAACAAAGTCGAACTCGCAAGATGATGATCCTGAAATAAATTGCGGCGGTTAATGAATCATCTCCAAACAACCATACAAACAATTCAAAACCAGCTTCAGGATGCCCGGCAGTTGCCGGGCGGCTATTCCGGCAATGGCCGGGTTCGGCATTACACCGGAACAGACCTATGGCGTAAAAATCCCCAACCTTCGGGCAATTGCCAAAGAGTATCGTAAAAATCACGAACTGGCGCTGGCGCTCTGGGAGATCAACAATCGTGAAACCCGTATCCTGGCAACCATGATCGATGACCCTAAACTATTGACTGAAATGCAGATGGAAGCCTGGGCAATGGAATTTGACTACTGGGAAATCTGCGATCAGGCCTGTATGAATTTACTTGAGAAACATCCGCTGGCATGGCAAAAAGCCCTTGAATGGAGTAATCACGCCAATGAAGGCAAAAAGCGGGCTGCTTTTGTGTTGATGGCGCGCCTGGCAGTCAGCGATAAAAAAGCAGCAACTGAGAAATTCGAACCCTTCTTTCCTCTAATCGTTCGTGAATCAACCGATGAACGCAACCTGGTCAAGAAAGCGGTCAACTGGGCCCTGCGCCAGATCGGCAAACGAAACAAAGCATTGAATCGGCAGGCTATTCAGGTTGCGGAAAAAATCGTCTCCGTGGAATCCAAAAGCGCCCGCTGGATTGCAACGGACGCTTTGCGCGAATTGACCAGTGAAGCCGTTCAGAATCGGCTGAAGAGTTAATTACAGATTTACTTCATCAAAACCACCTTCTGGGTCAGTTTGTATTCCGGGGAATTGTAAACGATAAAATAGACGCCTGTCGGTACAACTGATCCAAAGTTGTTTCTACCGTCCCAAAGAATCGTATGGTACCCTGCCGGATAGGTGTTTCTACGTTGGTTGTTTAAGCGCCAGACTTCTTTCCCGTTAATATCGTAAATGATCAATGAAAATTTAGTATCCTTGGGAAGATCAATCTGGATATTGGTAGTCGGGTTAAACGGGTTGGGATAAGCGGGATGGAGCGCAAATTCTTTTGGGATATTTTTTGGGATCTCTGTAGTAGGTTTCAACATTATTATTCCATCACCTGTGACTGACCGTGAATTTGAATATGTCGATTGCTGGTCAATATTATCAACTGTCTTTACTTTATAGGTTGCTCTTGTATCTCCGAATTTCGGAGCATAAGTAATGTCATTATCAATCCAGGTAGTAACATTATTCCCAACATCCTTCGTCCAGGATATAGTGCCGGATGAATTTGTATAGGTTCTGTGTATTACAAATTTTTGGATATCTAAATCACTCGGCGGCGTCCAGGTCAATTTCGGATGACTGCTTACCCAGGTGATTGATTGTAAATACGGTGTACCGGGAATGTGATCGTAGTAATAAGCGCCTATGTCCAACCGCGTTCCATCGGGGTCAAATTCGTTCGGATTTCCTGAGTCGATACAGGGGCTTTCTTCCAAAAGATTGAAATTACCATTGGCAGCATCTACAAAAAGAGGATCTTCACCGATGTTTCCACTAGAACCAATCCAATTTTCAGGATCAGGATCACCAGGGTAAAAATCATTATACTCTATAGAAAAATACCCGTATCCGGGAGAATCAATGTAATATGATATACTTGTTCCGGATATTATACTGTTTTTCAGGTGCAAATCGGTTTTATAGGCTCCATCCCAGTATAGCCCCGTATCACAAGCTGCAATGGTTGACCTATCCACTACAATGTGGCGAAGTCTTGCATATTGAAAGATACCTGACAGCCCTATATTAAAATTTGATATTTGAGATAATTCCATATTTTCTATTTCACCATCCTGAATGAAAACTCCAATCCCGGAATTCTGAGATGAACCTATTATTTTGCTAGAAATGATCGAGGCTTTTGCAGTAATATTATTATCCGGGTCTGTTATTTTAATACCATTGGTACAATTCCTTATCTCAGAATCATAAAGGCGTAAAATGCCATCCTCAACACTAATCCCAAAATCTGGCATATTTTCAAGTGTAGATCTATGTAACTCCAAAACGGACTCTGAAGAAACCCGCAAACCTGAGCCGATATTATTAAAATAGCTGTCCTCAACTACTAACGGTCTGTCTACATTAATCAAAAAATCCGAAATATCCTGAAAAGTTGAAAAAATGATGCCGACATCTCCTCCACCGCCTATACCGATACAATCAGCATTTTTTATATTAGAATGATTGATTGTGATATTTCCGTCTGTGACATCTATACCTCCCCACTTATTACCGGTAGCCTTTGTTATCTCTACCGGCTGCTCTTGAGAACCATCTAATACAAGGCTGCCATATACGTTGAAATGATAATTCTCATTTTCAACTACATGCTCCGTTCCTGCAGGAATAGTTAAAGTTTCCCCTTCCAGTATCGTAACAGATGGATTTAACTGATACACTGCTCTTATTATATCATTCGGAGCGGTGAAAACCACATCTGTTCCACAAAAATGAGGAGAAAACCAAGG
>JAUSPJ010000125.1 GCA_030655795.1 Fidelibacterota bacterium
ACAGAGAATTTTTGAAACTCGTTCCGGGACTCATGCTCCGGAACGGATACACGGCTACGGAGCACAGCCCCGCAGCCAGATTTAACGGGTTTTTGCCACAAAGGCACAGAGAATTTTTGAAACTCGTTCCGGGGCTCATGCTCCGGAACGGATACAAGGCTACGGAGCACAGCCCCGCAGCCAGATTTAATCCTTATAAACCCGTCAGGTGTGCTTGGCGTAAATTGTGACAAAAATCGTTTTATACAATCAAAAATCATTGTATACTTGACGGTTGAACTGAACGATCACACAAAGGGGCACATGTTTACGAAAAATCTGAAATCTCGCACACCGGCACATCTGTACGTGCTGGTTTTAATCTTTTTTACAGTGGCGATTCAGGCCCAGGCGCCGACCGGGTATTACGATCCCGCCGCCGGAAAAACCGGCGCCGCACTGAAAGCAGCGCTGCATGACATTATCAAAGACCATGTTGAATTTCCCTATACATCCTCGTCTACTGACGTTTGGGATATTTTAAAAGAAACCGATCGTGATCCTGCCAATCCGGACAATGTGATCATGCTGTATACCGGCTGGTCGATCAACGGCGCCGCCGAGTATAATAACGGCAACGGCTGGAGCCGGGAGCATGTCTGGGCCAAGTCCCACGGTGATTTCGGTGAAACACCACCTGCTGGCACCGACGCTCATCATCTCCGCCCGGCGGATATCACCGTCAATTCCGCCCGCGGCAATAAAGATTTTGACAACGGCGGTTCCCGTTATATTGATGGCGATGGAGTAACCGATTGTTATACTGATTCCGATTCTTGGGAACCCCGGAATGCCGTCAAGGGCGATGTCGCACGGATGCTTTTTTATATGGCGGTCCGCTATGAAGGTGGAACTCGCGAACCAGATCTGGAGGTTGTTGATTATGTAACAAATTGGAATGTCTCCCCTGCTCCTAAATATCCTATTCATGGTAAATTGTCCACACTGCTGGAATGGCATGAACAGGACCCGGTGAATAATTGGGAGCGCAACCGGAATGACATTATCTATACTAAATATCAGCACAACCGTAATCCTTTTATAGACCGCCCGGAGTTCGTTGCCTGGATCTGGAGCGATACTACCGGACCGGGTGAGATCGCCAATCTCTTTTTCTCGGAATATATCGAAGGCAGCGTTTACAATAAAGCCCTGGAGATCGTCAATGCCTCCGCCGTCGCAATTGATCTGAGCGATTACTCCATTATCTCCAATGCCAATAACGGTGTATGGAACACTTCACACTATAATTTCCCCGCCGGAACTGTTCTGGGACCCGGCGATGTTTGGGTGATCGCTCATTCCGCCGCTGATTCAACAATACGAAATATCGCCAATGATACCACCCGCGCCAGTGTAGTCAATTTCAGCGGTAATGATGTCCGCGCACTGGTAAAAATACTGGAAGGAGATACGACATTTTTGGACGTTATCGGTTTATATAACGATCCTGATTCAAGCGCCGCATGGACGGTTGCCGGTATATCGTATGCTACAAAAGATCATACACTCCTCCGAAAATCTTCGGTCAGACACGGCAATCCCAATTGGAACATTTCCGCCGGAACAAACGCCGACGACTCCGAATGGATCGTGTTCGATTCCAATACATTTGATTACCTGGGCTCCCATACAATCACTCCTTCCAGCCTGTTTGGATTGTGTAATGCGCCCGACCGGCTCGATAACTACCGCCTGCACCCCTGTTATCCCAACCCCTTCAATCCGGCAACCACTATTCGCTACGATCTTCACAAAGCCACCACCGTCACCCTGCATGTCTACGATCTGCGCGGGACAGTGGTCAACACACTTGTCCGTGAAAAACAGCATGCCGGAAATTACAGTGTCATCTGGAACGGAAAAGATGCCTATCAGCGCAGCGTTTCCGCCGGCGTCTATCTTTACCGCATGCAGACCGATGACGGTTTTATCCGCACCGGTAAAATGCTATTGCTGAAATAAATGAGGCAAACATGACTGTATTGGAAATACTAACATCCGAAGGCCTGCTGTTTGACGGCGCCATGGGTTCCATGCTGATGTCCCGGGGAATGCCCGCGGGCATGGCCTCGGAAATGATGAACATTCAGAAACCCGACATGGTTCTGGACATTCATAAGGCCTATCTTGCGGCCGGTTCCGATGTGATCACGACCAACACTTTTGGCGGTTCGCCCATTAAAATGAAAGCCGCCGGGATCGAGCATCTGACCGAAGACGCCAACAAAATGGCGGTACGCATCGCCCGGCAGGCAGTCTCCGCCGGACAGTATGTGGCCGGAGACATCGGGCCGATGGGCGACATGCTGGAACCACTGGGACTCATAAGTAAAAATGACGCAATGCAAAACTTCGCACGGCAAGCCAAAATTCTGGCCGATGGCGGTGTAGATTTGTTTATCGTGGAAACTATGTTCGACATCAATGAATCACTGGCTGCGATCAGGGGCATCCGCTCCGTATCCGATCTGCCAATTTTTGCGACCCTGACTTTCGAAAATGGCCCTCGGGGTTTCGCAACGATTATGGGCAACCAAGTGGCGGAAAGCATGAATATTCTCGCCGGCGCCGGTGCGTTGGCCGTGGGCGCCAACTGTTCCATCGGCAGCGATCTGATGATAGAACTGGCAGCTGAAATCCGAAAAAGCGTCGCTATTCCGGTCATTATCCAGTCAAATGCCGGATTGCCGGAAAGGATTGATGGCAAGTTGGTTTACCCGGAAACACCGGAAGTATTCGCGGCAAATATCAGGCAGATTAAAGCGCTTGGCGTTGAAATCCTGGGTGGTTGCTGCGGAACGACGCCGGAATACATTCAGGCAATTCGCAAATCTATC
>JAUSPJ010000269.1 GCA_030655795.1 Fidelibacterota bacterium
GCAAAGGCGGCATTGAGTTCACCAATTTCATCGTGTCCTTTCACTGGTGGGAACTCGCCGCTCAGATCTCCTCCGGCGACTCGTTTGGCAATTGCGACAATGTTATTGATTGGCGGCACTATCGCACGAATCAGGTAAAAAGCCACAGCTGCGGCAAACAGCAGGGCCAGAATACCGATCAGAATCATCAAATTACGGGAACTCTGATAATTCTGCAGGGTCTCTGATTGCGTATCTTCCATCATTTTTTCCTGATAAGCAATAAGATTACGTACAGCCTGCTCGTACTCTCCCCGTGCCTGGGTCGTCTTTTCTGAACCAACCAGATTCTTTATAGCTTCGATATTATTTGCCTGACCCAGGGCAATTACTTCATTCTGTATTTCCTGGTACGTGTTTTGTCTCTCATCAATAATTCTTAAAAGGGCAATCGCCTCACGACTAGTTACTATTTTTTCCAGTCTAGCCATATAGTTAAGGTTATCCTTTTGGTTTGTTTTTATTTGTTCCAGATCAACTTGCCTGGCTTTTACATCTGTTTCAATGGCAAGATTGCGCATTTCCACCGCGATTTGCATAGCATTAGTGATTATCTGTTCCGCCAGGTGAACTTTCTGATAGCGATCATCTACAATTATATCCAAATCAGACTTTAAGTGGTTCAGGCGTGTAACGCCAACCATGATGATTATGACCATCAGGACAATCAGCAGTAAAAAACTCGCTGTCAGTTTCGTTCCGATTCTCAAATTGTTAAACATAATCTTTCTCCTTATAATTATTCGTATTTTGAATTCTTAAATTTCATCATGAATAATGATTTTCTTGTCAGCCAGTAATTTTGGTATATCCAGAATGATCAGGCGGTCTTCAGTGACCCCTTTCAGATAATTAATCCGAATATCGTTTAACGTCGGCAATTTTGTTTGCAGGGATTTTAGGGAAACTGTCCGGTCGCCGATCACCGATTCAGCCAATATCCCCAGATCCATATCGCCGGAATTCACCAGGATTATTTTATTCAGATCGCTGAATCCTTTTTCCGGCAGCTCGAAAAATTTCCTGATATCAATGACCGATAGAATTTTACCGCTCAGGTTAATGATGCCCAGCAGAAATGCGGGCGTTCCCGGCAGAATTGTAAAGGGTTTCATCGGATAGACTTCAATGATATATTGCAGTTCGATCCCATAGTGTTCCTCCGCCAGGGTGAATTCGAGCACCTGGAACAGGGCCTCATCTTTGTCCGTGGTTTTCGGTTCCTGCGCCAGTTGCCGGGCGCGGGATTTCAGAATTTCTGTCTTTTTCGGTTCTTCACTGTCTCTGTCCGATGTGGGAGTATCCTGAACCTTTGGCAGGGATTCAGTTGTATCGGTTTTCGTGGGCTTTGTCATGTAATCCTCGTTACTGGTTGGTTTCAATGATTTCCTTCAGCCGGCCGGCCGTCATTCCTTCCGACGCCAAAAGTATCTCTTCCGGCGCCCGTTTCGACAAGATCGCCAGGGCGTTCTGAAAATAACGTCTCGCATTGCTCGTCTGCCGGAGCTGCAGATTCACATTCCCAAGATAGAAATGCGCCAGTACAAAATCGGGATCGAGGTAGATTGTCTTTTTCAGAGCGGCGATAGATGCAGGCTGGTCGCCCAGTTCAGCGAGAATAGTGGCTTGCAGATAGTGAAGCATCGGATCCAATTTGTCGATCTCCAGGGCCTCACGGCATAATTGGAGCGCTTCATCAAGTCGGCCGAGATTGGCATTCACTTTTGTTAAAAGGATTATCGCCGGTAAATGGTGTTTTTTAGCGCTGATAATTTCCTTTAGCACTGATTCCGCTGCGTGATAATTCCCCTGTTCATAGGCCACGAGAGCATCCTGATAGAATTTATCCTCCGGAACAACGAGCTTTTCCCGATCCGGTATTTTTTTCGCTGGCTCGGAAATCACCGGTTGGATTGCTTCCGGGATAACCGTGACCTGCGTCGGTTTTGCGAGTGGTTGTGGATGTATAAAAGCCGGATAAATCGGTCTCGCTTCTTTTCCGATTGCGACTTTGTTTTTAGCAGCGTTGGGATTCCGGCGATATAATGTGACGTTCTGAAACCGTACGGTTTCGTAGGTCTGCGCCAATGTCTGGGAAACCTCCACCGGGCTGACAATCAAATAGCCCTGCTCAACCAGGGAATGAAAAAATTTCTGTGCGATCCGGCCAATCAGGTTCTGGGAAAAGTAGATCATCACATTACGGCAGAAAATGATATCCATGGCATTGGTATTGTTCGTCAGCGACGGGTATATATCCTCCGCCAGGTTGAGATACTCGAAGTGTACCATATCGCAAATTCCCGGCAGAATCCGGTATTTATTTTTGCCGATTTCCTCAAAATATTTAGTCTGAAAACTTTCAGGGACATCCCGAAAGGACCATTGGGTATAAATTCCCTTCCGGGCTTTTTCCAGGAAATCCGGATTGATATCCGTCGCCAGGATATGGATATTCCATTCGGCTATATCAGGAATCAACTGCCTGAGAATAATGGCAATTGTATACGGTTCCTCGCCACTGGCACAACCGGCGCTCCAGATGCGCAGGTATTTTCCCTGGTTTCGCCGTGACTCAATTATTACCGGAAGGACATATTGCTCCAAAACATGATAACTTTTACGGTCCCGATAAAAATAGGTTTCGCCAATCGTGAGCTGGCGGGCCAGTTCTTCAATTTGAGATTTTGAGAGTGCGTTGGAAAACAGCCAGTCACAGTAAGCCGGTGCATCTTTACACGTTGATTTCTGGGCCAACAACGTTATTTTCCGATCCAGTTCAGGCCAGCGACGGGCTGGAAAGGCCAAACCCATCTTGTTCTCCAGGAATTGACATAATTGAGCTAATAATGGTTCCGGAATCGGAGTCGGCATAGAATTATCCTA
>JAUSPJ010000138.1 GCA_030655795.1 Fidelibacterota bacterium
CCGGCTTGACACGATTATATAGGGGCTTTGTAAAAATCCCTTTGGCAATTCGCCCTTCGTTAAACACATAGGAATAGGCCCCCGCAAAACGGACGTCTTGATGCATCTGTCGGTAGGCCAGCATGTAGAAAGGAATTTGAAAATGAATTCCTTCACTCACTCCTTTAACAGGGTCCTGAACGGAATTCGCCGATCGTTTATACTCAATAATAGTGACATGATCATCGTGATGGCGATCAATACGGTCAATTTTCACCTGAAACGGTACTGAAGATTCACGATTTTCCAGCGTCAATGGAATCGTAAACGAAAGTCGTCGCTCAAGTTCGGCCGGATAGTGTTCACTTTCCAGTACTGATATTTCCCGTTTAATAAAGAGTTCAAGCCCGCGCCTGAGATCAGCTAGTTTCTTATTCCACACCGATTCATCAATATAGGCAAATACCGAACGAAATTTTTGATGAATATATTCCCGCGCCGCATCTATCTCGGCACTCAAATCCCCGGCAATGAATGTTTGCCACTTTTCAAAATTCGCGGGATTCGCCTTCTTCAGTAATGACTCCAAAATGGCATGAATTAGCAATCCGTCCGATAATGCGGAAATTTCCGCGAGCGGTTCTTCAACCGCATCAATCTTCCAGATGTACTGACACAAATATAAAAACGGACACCACGCATATTGCTGCAGTCGGGTCACGGAAAGCGGCTTCCGGAAGCAGTGTTCCTGGTGTATTAAAGAAGACAGGCATCCGCTCCAACTGTCTGCGACGCGGTCCTTCCGCTGTTTTTCCACGCGAATTCGCGGCTCAATATCTGGACAATATGTCGTTTTTAAAATTTTATCAAAAAACTGCAGGTCCTGATTTTCCCATTGATAATGCAGTTTATTCAAAAGCACATCCTGTTGAGACACCGCCATCCCGATTTCCGGGATTACAGAAGCAGCGGAAATGGTTTCATAACGGATCGATTTACTTAGTTTCGGATGATCAAAAAGGTTATGGATTTCATCCAGGAACGGCGATGCCGGCAGACTGCGTCCATTACTATCAAATTGTGGATATGTGATCAACAGGTGCTTATTTACTCTGGCGGCAAAGTTATAGAATAGAAATTTCTCTTCATTGATATCCGCTCCCGAAGACCGTAACATATCCAGACCTACCGTCTGATTTATCCGCAATCGCCGGCGGTTGTTCAGGAGCGGATTTTCACGGCGGCTGACCGGAAATTCGCCATCCACCATCCCAAGCAATACCATCGCATCATATCGCTCACACCGGATGTCCATAATATTTGCAACCGTAATACCGGTATCTTCCTGAATATCTGATTTAGGCAGCGTTATATTCATTATCAGATTATTCAAAGCCATTAAAAAATGACGCAGGTCCACAGTGTTATCCGAATCGACCAGACTCAGCAAATTCCTGAATATGCTTTTCAGCGCATTGAATATATCGTCAACAGAATTCTCCGCATGATCCCGTAAACCGTATTTTTTCAGAAGCTTCTGAACAATGTGAATATAATCAGACCAACTGGCCGTCGATGGTAAACTGATATCATCTAAAAACCGCTGAAGAACCGGCAACAGGGCATCAATATCTTCCAGTTCTCTTTGAAGAATATAGATGTCTTTTGAGTCCTCATCCTCAGCTACCATGACAGTCCGTAAATATTCCTGCCGCTGTGTTAATTGCGTCAGCCAGCTGCCTTTGCTGAATGACAGTCCCCAGGCCGCCGATTTATATTCAAACTTCTGAATGATGTCAGCGCCGTAATATTGGCGAATCTCCGCAAAACGGGTCAGATCGATGACAATGTTCCGACTGAAATTCCGCTCGTTAACCTCAAACACTTTTCGTATGATGCGCAGCAACGTTGATTCTGACAGCAATTGTCCACTCCCGGCAATAGCGATCCCGGCTGCGGGGAATAAAAGGCGAACCAGTTTCGAATAGTCGTAACTACCCCGGTAAACAACCGCAATTTTATCGGGCTTTATATCGTCATTTATCCATTTTTTTACAGTTCGGGCGGCCGCATCAATCTCCTGCCGCCGGTTTGGGCAGCGTAACAGTTTCAGAGTAGTGTCCTGCCAGTTGTTCCGAAATTTCAAGGGTTCCGGAACCGGCATGTCAGTGTCATTGTGAGAATGTTGCCGGAACAACAAATCAACAATTTCCGAAATTGATTCCGATTTGATTTGGGGAATTACGGCGCTGTGATAATCCCTGTTTCCGATAATTTCGCAAGCAGGCTTCAGGTATTGCAGAGTGGGATGACCTGTGTTTTCGGGAAAGTAAAGTGTGGATTCCGGATACCGGTCAATCAGGGAATTCAAAATCTGCTGCTGAATCGGATTAAACTCATAGAATCCCGCCGCAACCAACCGATCTCCGGATGGATTAAAATGACCGCTGCGCAGATGTTCGGCAAGCAGCATCAGCAATGTGGGCGACGATGCCAGTCGCCGATCGGTCGCAGCATTGATCAGAACATTGAGACATTCAATATATGGAGCAATATCGGAACATGTTTTGGCAATATCATTCAATTGATTAATGGAACAGCCCGATTCACGCAGTTCGGTCACGATTTTAAGAATTAACGACAGCGATCCCGGTTGTATATGTTGAAACAAGCGACGGTTTTTTTTCAAAAACGTGAAAAGCAGCAGCCATTCTTCACCGGAGCCGATTATCCGAAACGCCTGGCGCTCAGCATCCATAATCCGGTTCGCCCAGGCGAAGTAAGTCCCGAAATGCAGCTGATCCGGCAGCTGCCGGATTTCTGCATTTCGAAGCAACGTTTCCTTTATTCCGGTAATATGTCGCACCGACGGCAACAGAAAATCGATCTTCTTCCCGTCTTTCAATTCAGGGAAAACCGATTCGGCAATATGCCTGTTCAAATTACCGGATACAGGATGATAAACAATATCAAATCTTGCCATGATACTGAAATCTAACTGAAATCCACTTCAGAGCCAAGGGTTTAGCTGGATATTCTGAATATATTTCTTCTAACCGGCTGGTATTATGGAAACTCCCGGATAAATTATTAAAAAAAACTTTTGCTATGTTCAAATTTTTATTATAAACTGTGGCGTTATTTGATTTGGAGGAGTATCGGGATGATATTTTATCCAAGAGGAGTCGTTTAATCACAAAGTTACGTCCCTTCTCACGTGAATTCCAATGTTCTAATTTCACAGGTATAGTTGCTGTCGCATCTCTCCCTTACGAATGAAACATTAAGCCACAGTGAGAAGAATCGCAAGGAGACATGCATGGAAGGTAGTAAGCTTTACGTGGGGAATTTGAAATATTCCGTCACAAATGAACAGCTTGAAGAATTATTCAAGGACCATGGCGTGGTCAAAAACGTCAACATAATTCCCAATAAGGGTTTCGGATTTGTCGAAATGGGCAGCCCCGAAGAAGCCGAAAAAGTCAAAGAAGAATTTGATGGTAAGGATTACGATGGTCGCGCACTCCGAATCGACGAAGCGCGTCCGCCGAAGCCACGGTTCTCGAGAGATTCTGAACGTCGCTATTAATCGCCGAGCTTAATCTACTAAAATAATAATACGCCATTTTCTTCACCCTTTCATCATAAAGGGCAGAAAATGGTTTGTTTATTTGGAATCAATCAGTTTATAGAGTTTGTCCGAAGGGCGAATCGCCGACGGTAACGGTATGGTTATCCGATCACCTTTTAACGCTTTCTGAACCGGTTTCTCGTCTACCCAGATTTCATTGATAATCATCTCAATGACTCCGGTTGTCGGCCCGGTTATTAAAATTCGATCCCCAATTCCCAGGTTTTTTGTCTCGATAATGAATTCTGCTACTTGCGGTTTTCGAAAATAGTTGACGCCTTTACCGATGTAAACCCGTCGCCGGGTTGCCTTTGAGCCATACTTTTCACTCCACTCTCCCAGACGCTGACCCAGGTAATACCCGTCCCAGAATCCCC
>JAUSPJ010000151.1 GCA_030655795.1 Fidelibacterota bacterium
AGAAAGAATATCAGCGAGCGGCTTTTGTTGAATGACTGCGGTATTTAGGTCGTTTATCAGGGTCAGATCATCACATTGCTGCATCAGGTTATTGGTGCTAGGTGCCGATTGGTCTACTACTTGCCGTAATTTTTTAATTTCGGCAATCAGTTCTGTTTTGGATTTATGACTATAATTTTCCATCAGCCGGTCACTGTTTACCCGGATAAAACAAACATACAAAACTGATCAAAATTGAAAACAAGTAAATATATCCGCCATCACTACTTTTGCTAAATTATGTATTGAAAGTGCGAAATATTTTCCAGAATGTCAATATTTTTTATCATGGCGGATTGTGATTTTTTTTACGGATGACCGGAGCAGTTTGCGGAAGAAGAGGATTGCGAAAATGAACACAAAACCAATAGCGAAAAATTTCAGAGATTTAACAAATGTCTCTTTTCTGATCTGGGAACTGGATAATTCGCGATCCACGATAAACTCCTCTATCTATTAATGGATGTCCGGATATAGCCCGGCTTAACCTGCTTCTGTATCTGTTTTTTGGTAAGGTCCATTTATTTTCTCCGGGCATATATGTCAACCCCTGTGCCAAATGCGTAAGTGTCTGTATTACGGTAAGATATGCGGTTTTGCAAGAATCGGAAAGTGTCCGAAAACGGACAGATGTATAAAAAACGGACAGATGTGATATTTGAAACAGGAATACAGACATTCGTTGTTTATATTTACATGTGATTACGGTTGCTGATTAAGAAAGATTGCATTTTGTTATGAAGGGGATTAAAATTAAGCAGTTCAAACGCTCAGTATGTATTGGAGAAGATATATGGTATCACACCCCCGTCATATAACTGTTAGACTGGCTGTTATGATCAGTTTTTCGGCGCTGGTCGCTCATGAAGATTCAAACCATGAATTAATGACTCTGGACTCACTGTTGAATATCCAGGTCAGTTCTGCGCTGAAGTATGAGCAGAGAGTTAGTGAGGCCCCGGCCTCGATCAGCATTATCACAGCGGATGATATTCAGCGCTACGGATATAAGACCTTATGTGAAGTTATGATGAGTGTCCGTGGGGTTTATTCCCGTAATGACCGGAATTATGAGTACCTGGGAATCCGGGGGTTCAGCCGTCCGGGGGATAATGACAACCGCACATTGCTGTTGCTGAACGGTCAGCGCCTGAATGAAAACTTCTATGGATCCGCATTTATCGGCAATGATCTGGGAATTAGTTTGCAAAGTGTCGAGCGCATTGAATTCGTGCGCGGGCCGGCTTCGGCGCTTTACGGCACCAATGCCATGTTTGGCGTGATCAATATTGTCACAAAAAAAGCGCAGTGTGTCGATGGTGTGAATCTTGAGATTGAAACCGGCTCCTGGGGTACGCAACGAATGTCGGCCGTCATCGGTAAGGGTACTGAGAACGGATTGGGTGTTCTGCTGTCCATGCAGGCCGGTCAGAGCGACGGTGAAGACCTCTATTTTCCGGAGTTTGACAGCGAAGATGTCAATGGCATAGCGGAGGGGCTTGACTGGGAACGATTTTTGAATTTTCACTCTGTGGTCACTTATAAGAACTGGAAGATGGAAGGGTTTTTTACCAACCGCCTGAAAGGGATTCCGACGGCGGCCTGGGAAATGGAATTCAATAACGATGCCGCCCAATCGCTGGACCGCATCGGTTCATTGAATCTGAGCTATCAGCAACCGATCGGCTACGATAAATTGCTGACGGCGCTGACATATTATAATACCTATACCTATGAAGGAACCTATCCCTATAAAGACGGCGACTGGTGGGATGTCAATTATTGTATGTGGGCCGGGGCTGAGGGACAGTTTCGCTGGGATATCAGTACCCGAAACCGACTCTTCACCGGCGTGGAATACCAGCAGCACTTTTCGGCCAGCTACAAATCCTGGGATGAAGACACGACCTATTTTGACGACAGTTTTCCCTATACCATTACCTCGCTATATCTCCAGGACGACTATCAAATTACCGAAAAGCTCGGATTAATTACCGGTGTCCGTTTTGATAAGCATTCAGAGACGAAGAGTACCCTGACGCCGCGACTGGGAATCATTTACAATGCTTCCTGTGCCAGCACCTTTAAACTGCTCTACGGCAGCGCGTTCCGAACGCCAAATGTTTATGAAGCGCGCTATGAGGACCCCGATATCGCCAAAGGTAATCCCGCCCTGAAGCCCGAAAAAATCACGACCGGCGAACTGGTCTGGGAGCAAAAAGTATCGTCCGTTGGTTTTTCGGTCCTGTCCCTGTACCGGTATTCCATGGATAATTTGATAGACCAGGACATTGATCCGGAAGACTCACTGCTGCAATTTATTAATCTGTCAGATATCAGGGCTCAAGGGATCGAATGGGGACTTCGCAGCAATTTAAAAAACGGTTTGTCGGCGTATCTGAATATGAATCTGCAGCAAAGCTATGATTATGAAACCGAAGAAGCGCTGTCCAACACGCCGGAATTTATTCTGAAAGCCGGCGTTTCATTTCCGCTTATTTCGAAGATAATTGTGTATTCCGAAGGGGTTTATGAAACCGGGCGATTGTCACTCTACGGCACCGATACCGGGGCTTTTTTTCTGTGTAATGCCGGACTCAATGTACGACATATCTGGAATGGTCTCAGCCTCTCTCTGAGAGTGAGAAATCTCTTTGATTCCGAGGTAAAACTGCCGGGTTCCTATGACCATGAACAGGATTTGATTGTTCAGCCCGGCCGCTATATAGGAATTTCAATCAATTATTCATGGTAAGGAAAAGCGCACTGCAATGAAACGGTACTATCCAAAGACATTCATCCGTTTAAACCAAGCGGGAATTATCTGCCTCTTGCTTCTTTTCACCACGGCGGGGTTTGCCCAGGAGATGCCGGTTCCCGTTGAACTGCAGCTGTCGTTGTTTACAAAAATATTGACCTTTGACAAAAACCTGGAACAACGCAGCAGCGACTCACTGCGGATAGCCGTTGTTTACCAGAAGTTGTACAGGCATTCTGACAACACGTGGGAAGCATTTTTCAGCGCTGCGGAGATGTTGAAACTCCGGCAAATTAAGGGTATTCCGGTTTTACTCCTGCCCCACGACCTTCATACCACAGCAGAATTACGGGAATTCATTTCGGAGCAGAAAATTAATATCATTTATATTGCTCCGCTGCGGGCGGCGCCGGTCAACGAAATCACTGACATCAGCCGCGAACTGAAGGTATTGTCCCTCAGTGGTGTAACGGACTATATGAAGCACGGTGTATCGGTCGGCCTGGATATAAAAGGCGACAGACCGGAGATACTTATTAATCAAAATAATGCCAGCCGGGAAGGCGCGGATTTTAGTTCCCGCCTGCTGCATCTGGCCAAAATCATAAATTGAGATTGACATATTATGTTTAAACAAATGTGTAAAACAACTGTTCGGGCGAAACTAATCCTCGCTCTTTCATCTCTGATTGCTGTTATATCAGTGTTTATCTATGTCTATTTTCCCCTGAAACTTGAAAACCAGCTGCTGAATTCCATGACCATTAAGGCCGATCAGATCAGCCGGATGATTGCCTATGGCGTTACTCCGGCGCTCTATTTTGAAGATCGGGATGCTGTGAATGAAATTTTCGGGGCCGCCCTTCTGAA
>JAUSPJ010000170.1 GCA_030655795.1 Fidelibacterota bacterium
TCACCCAGGGTTGCCTTGATCTGCTCCCAGTCGATTTTGTTCTCGGTAACCGCTTCCGGGAACAGAGATTTAAGTTTGTTGAGTTTTGCCTGCTTAATATCCAGGGATTTACCGTCCATAGTGCGATCCTCTCCTATCCAATACCGATGTTAATATAGATATATAAACGGAGAAATTCTATCCGATATTTTAAGGATTCACTCTCCCCGAGGTTCCTCCGAAGGGTCCCGATAGAAAAACAGTTCGTCTCGGGTAGTGAAGAGCTTCTTTTCACCCCGATAATCGGGGCGCTGACTTATTTCGATTCTTAGGATAACACCCGGCAGCTGCCGGGTGAACTTGCACTGCCGCGTAAAACCCAATAACCACTTCTCCCGCAAGGGATGCTCCACCAGGAGTCCCTTGGACCTACGGCAAGCGGTTAATAATTGGAATATGAAGGAATCTACTATTGTGTTTTTCTTCTGTTCTTCGGTTATATCGAACTCGGGTTATTTACTAAAAAACTGCCGGGCTGAAACAACCCGGCAGATGAATACACTCTAGCGAAAATGTTTTATTTCGACGATGGCGTCCAGAAATACCAGGTGCTGTCGCTGTACGTATTGGCAGCCGTATTATCCGACGAAAAGACGGCAACCCGCCAGTAATATTTGTTACTGTACTGGAGGGCCGGCGATGACGGATAGCCTGCTTCAACAATATCGCCACTGCCAGGCTGAGCTACTTCCCCTCGCCAGTATTCACCACTGTAAAGCGATGTCTGTACTACTACTTCGTATTTTGCAGCATTCGCAATGCGTTCCCAGCCAAAAGTCGGCCGCAGCGTTTTAGTAGTATGACCGTTGGCGGGATAATTCAATGAAGGCTGTGGCAGCGGTATATCGGATTTGGCATTGACCGCATTACTGGCCAGTAATCCCTTATCAACAGCTGTTATCCGATAATAATACTTCGTTCCGACTTCAACATCGGTATCGATATAACTGTTGTTTGTGGTTTGAGCAATGAAATAGCTGGAGTCCGTCGTCAGCTGCAAAGTGGTATGCCGATAGACGCTGTAATGATGCAGATCGGACTCGGTATTTGCGACCCAGCGGACTTCAACGGTAGGTATGTCACCGGGCAGATTATAGGCGTAAACTGTAAAACCGGTCGGCATTGCCGGTGGATTGATATTGACGGTGATCCCCAGTTTAGCGGCGCTTTTCTCACTCTCATTCTTATTTTTATCAACAGCGGAAATCCGGTAGTAATAGTTCGTATTATACTCCATACCGGCATCAATGTGATATGTTAACCGTGTTTCAGATATCAATTCATATAATGGCAAGGAATCCACTCCCGTTGCCCGGTAAACCCGATACTTGTCAAAATCATCGTCAATATTCGCTTCCCAGCTAATCTTGATCGAATCTTCAATGGATGAATTTTCATCGACAGCCAAACCAATGGGAATCGAAGGTGCTGTAGAGTCGCTGGTATCGATTCCATTATCATCGGGGCCCGTTGCTGTTCCACAAAACATGAAGATCAGAGCCATCAAGAAAGTTAAAATCAGTATTCCTTTGCTTTTCATATCTTACTCCCGGTTATTTATTTCGCTTATTGATGTTCTTTGATCATTTATACTGTAAAATGCTGTCTTTTAAATTAAAAATCAATCCTTTTCGCCATAGTATTTGGGTTGGTATTCCTTTTTGGGATCAATTCGCCAGGCATAGGGTCCATCCCAGCTTTTTAAAAACAGTTTGGTCAGTGTTGTGTTAATCAGATTATCCTCAACAATTACGGCCACATTCCGGGAACCGTAAAAGTAATCCCGTTTCCAGTTGCTGGAACCTACCCAGCTCAGGTCATCATCAATGATCATCAGCTTGCAATGTTCGACCCGTGCGAAGGCAATATAACCCCCGGACCATTGCGGTATTGTGCTCAGTTTTACATTCAGATTGTCCTGTTCAAGCAGTTTTTTCAGAAACGGCATTTCGTATTTGTGCTGACACCAGTCGGAGCAGAGCAGGCGTACATCCACTCCCCGCGCCGCCGCCCGGCGCAGCGCATTATCCAGATCACCGAAATATGTTTCCTTGCTCGATGGTGAATAGGATAATAGTTGTACGTAAACCCGCTTTTTTGCATTGTCAATTAATTCAATAATGGCCGGCAGATCTTCTCTGAATGTCAACGGGACATTTCCAAATGGACTGGCAGTTGCGAAAAACCGGACTGGCTCTTTTCCTTCTATCTGAAGTTCCATCCATTCAGTTTCCTGAGCCGGTTTAAATGAATATATTCTGTTCTCCTGGCTCTGTTTCCAGTCCAGATCGAACAGTTCTGTCATCCGCCCGGCGTACTCCGGATGGCGAATCCTCAAACCGATTTCATGGATATGATCCAGCGCCCGCCAGTCAAAGTTCTGACTGCCCAGGAACACCTGTTTATTATCAACGATGAAATATTTGCCATGCTGAACGCCGCTATTCTCACTAAATACGGCGATTTTCCGGACGCTTATATTTTTGTGCTCATTCAGGCGGGCCAGGGTTTCCGGATAGGTTCCCGCCATCCG
Source organism: Fidelibacterota bacterium (assembly GCA_030655795.1). Taxonomy (GTDB): domain Bacteria; phylum Fidelibacterota; class UBA2242; order UBA2242; family UBA2242; genus B118-G9. Next base: position 2,573 of record JAUSPJ010000170.1, read on the forward strand.
TTTCTCGGCGATGATCCGAACTGATACTCCCCGATCAGCCGCCTTTTCAATCGCCCGTATTATCGGTTCCAGGGACTCTCCCTCCAGGTTTGAAATATAGAACTGCTCGATATCAATCGTCTTTTTAGCGCCATTAATCATTTCCAGCCAGACGCCAAAGGTATTACGGATTTCAGGGTTATCCAGCACGGTCTCCAGCGGAATGCTTTCGACAATTTCAAAATCCTTATAGGGAAATTGCGCCAACGCCGTTATGCACAGTAATCCAACGGCTATAGTGAATTTCAGTCGCTTTGAACAATCCATCAGTATTCCCTGTTTACTTGAAGAATAATACGAAAAAATGATCGGCGATGCAAATCCCAAATTGGATATATCTATTGGTTCTTCTTTTTCCTGAAGATTTTCAGATTTTCGAAGGAGTTCTCTTCGCCTTTCAGCAACCGTTGAATATTCGTACGGTGTGTGAATATGATAAACAGCGGGATGACAATACTTACTCCCATCAGGACAGCATCA
>JAUSPJ010000171.1 GCA_030655795.1 Fidelibacterota bacterium
GGGGAGAGTCGGAGAGCAAGCCACTGCCGGAAGTTCCATTCGCCATGCACTTTCGAGATATCGGCTGGGCGGTCAGCAACAACAATCTCTTCGATGCGGATAAGCAGATTATCTTGGCTCTCCATAGCGGAAAGTTCTTTGGCCGCCGGTGCAATCACTCTCATGCCGATCAGAATTCCTTTATTATTACCGCGGGGGGAGATAAACTGCTCTGGGATGCCGGTTATTACGATTCATATTTAAGTGATCATCACCGGTATTATTCCCGCCTCACCATCGCCCATAACACGATCCTGGTGAATGGGGTAGGGCAGGTGCCGTATCGACCCAATACGGATGGAATCATCACCCGATTCGAAGTGAATGGGAAACATGTTGTGATGGAGGGAGATGCTGCGACGAATCGCTTGATTTATGGGGGGTGGTTGGGTACCTACTTAAGGACGATTGAATATAAGGATGAAGAGGAATTCATCATCCAAGATGATATTTTCTGCTCCGAGTATAGCCACGTGACATGGCTGCTGCACAGTTGTTATCCGATCACCTATACTCCGGGCGACCGGAAGATCGTGATTCGAGGTGAAAAGTACCAGCTGGAAGGCAAGTTTGAAACGGACGAACCGCTTGAGGCGACCCTCAAAACGGAATTTCCGGTGAAGCCGAACAAGCCAGCCGACCAGATTTTTAACGTGGCGAGTGTGTATCCCGAGCAGTATCATCTGGAGATCACGACGGTGAATCGGATCGAATCGTGGAACCCCTGGTTGAGCTTGAAGCTCAGCCGAATCGAGGAGTGACGGCAGGCGACTGCACAGTTCATTTCTATGTCGGAAAGGTGGATTGGATGTCTGTAATTGAAGCGGTATTGATCGGCGCAGGGCAGCGCGGTCGAGATGCGTTCGGGGGATTTGCCCTGCGCAATCCGAATGAACTGAAGTTTGTGGCGGTCGCGGAACCGAACGATGCCAGGCGCAAGCGATTCGGGGACGAGCACCAGATTCCGAAAGAAAGGCGCTATTCCTCTTATGAAGAGTTATTGGCCGAGCCTCAGATGGCTCCTCTCTGTTTCATCGCCACACTGGACGCGATGCATCTGCCGGTGACCCGCCTGGCGTTCAAGCAGGGTTATCATCTTTTTCTTGAGAAGCCGATGGCCGACACTCCGGAAGGCTGCGTGGAGATCGCCCGCTTGGGGCGGAAAGCCGGGCGAATGATTCAGATCTGTCACCCGCTTCGTTATACGCCTTTTTATTCGGCCGTGAAGAGAAAGCTGAACGAGGGAGCGATCGGGCGTCTGGTCTCGCTGACGATGGCAGAGAATGTGGGGTATTGGCATTATTCCCACAGTTATGTTCGCGGCAATTGGAGCCGAGTGGAGGACACCGGGCCGCTGATCCTGACGAAGTGTTGTCATGACATGGACCTTGCCAGTTGGTTGGTGGGAAGCAAGGCCGAGGCGGTCGCTTCGTTCGGCGGCCAAACTTGCTTTATCGAAGAGAATGCGCCCGAGGGGGCGACGAAGCGCTGTCTGGACGGCTGTCTGGTGGAGGCCGAATGTCCTTTCTCGGCCTTGGCGATTTATTTAAAGGACAAGACGGATTGGCCCGTCAGTGCGATCTCTACCGATTCCAGCCTGGAGGGCCGCCGCAAAGCGCTGGAGATCGGTCCGTACGGCCGTTGTGTTTACCACTGCGACAACACGGCGGTCGATCATCAGGTGGTCACAGCTCAATTCAGCAACGGCGTCAGTTTTGACTTTGCGGTGCGAGCCAATTCGTTTCACTGCTATCGTACGATTCGAGCGCTTGGGGTCGAAGGCGAGCTGAACGGGCATATGGAGCATTCCGAGTTCACTATCACGCGATTCAGCCCGGGCTGGGGTATGGATGAGCGGATTGAGGTTCAACGAGTTCCCGCGTCGCTGGAAGGCCATTCGGGAGGGGATAGCGAGGTCATTCGCAATTTCCTTCGCTGCTATCGGGAGAGCGATTTCGATTCCATCCAGGAATCGCTGGACATCGCCGTGGAGGGGCACCTTTTGGCCTTTGCGGCCGAGGAGGCCAGGAGGCAGAAGCAGACGATCGCTCTCGATCAGTATCGCAGCCGGTTTATATGACGGAGAATAAGGCAAGATATGATTAATCTGCATTATCTCAAAGAGATGTCTACGACAAAAAGGTCGATTATTAAATGAAGCCAGGAGCGCGCAAATAACATGACCAATCAACCTGTTGTACAATCCCGATATTTATCGGGATCCGTCCCGCCCAGGCGGGACGGAACTACGAATATAAAAATTATTCAGCAAAGGTTGATATACTACGGATTATTAATATATTAAAAGGAATATCTTATACGTAAATAGGAAGTTGTTTCATATAAAATTAATTTTAATTGGCGCTAACTATTTATGGTTTGAAATATTAACTTTCAAAATATGAAGTGAGGAGATTTAATAAGGGGAATACGATGAAGAAAAGTATTATTCTTGTGGTAATAATGGTTTTCATTCTGAAAGCCGAGCACAAATTCATAACGACTGAAACCACGCAAGTTGGGCCTGGAATAGTCCTAAAAAAAATAATTGAAGCAAAGGTTCCCTGGAAGTTGAATGTGCTGGAAATAGACTTACGGGATCCTTATGTCAAAATGGAAACTGTAAAAGCTAACGATCAACTGTATGGATATGAACGTACTTCTTCAATGGCCGCCAGAAAAAGCCGCGACGGCCATATTGTCGTTGCCGGAATTAATGGTGATTTTTATGGCAGCGGCGGAGTCCCTATTAATACCCAGGTTGTCAATGGGCAGATTTTGAAGAATCCGATCAATATCTCTACTTTAGGTTTTGATGATTTGAATAATCCCTGTATCAGCATTACGCATTTTTCTGGAATGGTAAAAGCTAAAAACTCAGAAACCAACCTCTTTGCAGGAGTAAACGGGTGGCGCAATGCTGATCAAATGATTTTATATAACTCTCTTTTTGGAACATCGACCGGAACTAATGAATGGGGCAGTGAAGTGCTTGTTACTCCGATAACCGATTGGGTTGTAAACGATACCGTTTACCTGGTTGCTGAGATGATTGTAAATAAGGTTGGGAATATGGGAATACCCGCAGGAATGGCGGTGATATCGGGGCATGGTCAATCAGACACATTTATTCGGAATAATGTGCAGGTTGGTGATACTTTAAAAGCATTCCTGGCTATTACGCCCACGCTTTCACGGCTGACCCAACTGTTAGGCGGATATCCCCGAATAATTAAAGATGGTGTTAATTACGCATCGCAGGGTTATTACGAAGAAGGCGGCCCGCCTCATACATTTGACCGGCATCCTCGCACTGCTGCCGGATTCTCTGCAGACAGCTCGAAGCTGTACCTTGTTACTGTTGATGGTCGACAGCCTGGCTTTAGTATCGGGATGAATTTAATTGAGCTCGCTGATTTTATGATAGACTTTGGTGTATATCATGGAATTAATTTTGACGGAGGTGGCTCTACAACTATCATAGTTCGTGGTAATATTGAAAATTCGCCATCCGATGCCAGTGAGCGTTCTGTTGCAAACGGTTTACTGGTTGTTTCATCAGCACCAGAGGGAAGTCTAAATAAGATACAAATATCACCGGATTATGACCGACTTTTTAAAGGAGAAAAAAAGCGGTTTTCAGTTACAGGCTGGGATGAGTTTTTCAATCCTGTTTCGATAAATGCGGATAGTATATCATATTATGTTGTTGGAAATATTGGATTTGTAGATTCCACCGGACTATTTACAGCAACTTCGGTAGAAGATAGTGGATTTCTCTATGTGAGCTACGGAGAGATGCTGGATTCCGCTTTTATTTACCTGAAATCGATCCAATTAATCCGAATCTCACCAAAAGCCTGTACCCTCGATACGATTCAATCTTTACAATTAAATGTAAACTGTGCAGATGAGGATGGTGTTTTACAACTACTAAGTATGGATTCTTTTAAATGGAATAGCAGCCATCCGGATATCGGTTCAGTGGATAGTATCGGGATTTTTCAAGGGAAAGCAGAAGGACAAACAGTAGTGTATGTAGAATATGGCGATCTGATTGATTCCGCAAAAATTACAGTTGAAGTTGGATTTGAGCCGTCACTTCTGGATGCTATGGATTCACTGGGAACCTGGAATGTATATGGAGAGAATATAAATTTAGGTGAAACAAAAATATTTTTTGTAGAGACACCGCGGACATATGGAAATAAAGCGCTGAAATTGGAATATTCATTTACGCGTTTAGCTCTTGAACGAAGCTGGGTGTATCTTAATACTGATATCCCGATTTATGGATTACCCGAATCTATTGATTTTGATTTTAAATCCGACGGCGCTGAACATGAAGTATACGTTGTTGTTAGTGATAATAATGATGAGCTGTTTCGCTCTGCTATATCCGGATATGCTACGGATTCGACTCAATTTATAACGCTTAAAGGTTATACTTCAACGTTATCACAACTTTCAGCAAATACAAATTTCTACTATCCCATACGGTTTAAAGGTTTTCATGTAAAATTAGGGAACAGCGCCCCGATAGATTCGATCAATTCGGGGGCTCTATACTTCGACAATTTGCGGGTGAATTATCCGGGCTATACACAAATAATTTCGGTGTCAGAGGATCAGTTACCAAAATCGTTTGGTTTATCCCAAAATTACCCCAATCCCTTTAACTCAATAACAACAATAGAATTTCAGATACCCAAAATGAACGATGTCTGTGTTAAAATTTATAATATTTTAGGCGAAGAGATATCAGAGCTTATTCATAAGTCTTTGCAGCCGGGACGTTACAGTTTGAGTTTTGATGGTAGTCATTTAGCAAGCGGGGTCTATATCTATCAAATTACTTATGATGCTCATTGTGAATCTCGTAAAATGATGCTTTTGAAATAGAGATGGAGGAGAATCTTGAAAAAAGTTATAATTTTCGGTTTAATCGTAATATATATCGGTCTTATTCATGCTGAGCCATTCTATATAAATACCTCTACGACACAGGTTGGTCCCGGTGCTATTCATAGAAAATATCATGCACCACTGGAACCCTGGATGATAGATGTGCTGGAGATTGATCTGACTAACCCGTATATCACGGTTGAATCCATTAAAGCATGTGATCGTTTGGGAGTTCGCCAGCCCGTTAGGATTCAGTCAGAAAATCATAGTTACGAAGGACATATAGCACTAGGCGCCATTAAGGCCGATTTTTTGTTTGTTACTTTTAAAAATTCTGAAATTGCTTGATTGTAAATGTGAATGCTACAATCAACGGAATCAAATTGACTGAGTATCAATCCGGATTTATTTTGCAACCCTATGGTATTATTAATTTTGATGTTAATCCCTTTGTTTTTAATATAGTCTTCAATCCTCATTGAAGTTCTGCGTATT
>JAUSPJ010000190.1 GCA_030655795.1 Fidelibacterota bacterium
CGAGGTAAGATTACAGCGGTCCAGGATTCTCTTGGGCTTGCCTCTTTTGCGGTGCTATATGATTTACCACTGACTCACTCGGATACAATCGTGATTTGTGTACCCTTATATAGCGACGTCCGAAAAACCATTGAACCCGGCAGCCTGACGAATGACGATTTTCGCAACGCTATGGAAGAGACAGTCCTGTTTTGGACCGAAAAATTGAACGTTGTCCGGTTCGAATTGCCGCAGAAAGCCATGCATTATTTAAATACTTTTCGTTCTAATCTGGCCTATATACTGATTAATCGTGACAGAGATGGCATCCAGCCGGGCAGCCGCTCCTACGAAAGAAGCTGGATTCGCGACGGTTCACTGACTTCTTCGGCACTGTTGAAAGGCGGCCTTTTTGTGGAACCGTGCAAGTTTATCGAATGGTTCGGTTCGTTTCAATTTGATTCCGGGAAAATCCCCTGTGTTATTGATCGTCGCGGACCAGATCCAGTGCCGGAAAATGATAGTCACGGTCAGTACATTTTCGCAATTGCGGAATATCATCGGTTTACACAAGATCACTCGTTTCTGGCACAGCAATATCCGCGTGTGCAGCGTGCCGTTCAATATATCGATCAACAGCGGTCTTTACGGCGCAATGAATATTATCAGTCAGGCAATGATTCCTTGCGCTGTCTATATGGACTGATGCCGGAGAGTATCTCGCACGAAGGCTATATGGATAAACCGCGACACAGCTACTGGGATGACTTTTTTACCTTAAAAGGATTAAAAGATGCAGTTATAATGGCAGAGATTCTTGAAGACAGCGAAAATGTCGTGGATTTTCGCAAAATCCGGGATGAATTTATAGCGGATTTCTATGTATCAATCGATTGCAGCCAGAAACGTCATGGGATCGATTATATACCGGGTTGTGCCGAATTGGGCGATTTTGATGCCACGTCCACCACCATCGGCTTGTGGCCAGCTGGGGAATGGGATAGTATGGTCCAGCATGGCGGTCACCAAACTTTTGAACGCTATTATGATTTTTTCCAGCAACGCCGGATATCGAACGTCTGGAACAACTACACACCTTACGAGATTCGGACCGTGGGATCCTTTCTTTATATGGGCTTGCCGGCCGTGAGTATGGAACTGCTAGATTTTTTCTTTGAGCATCAGCGTCCGTCTGGTTGGAATCAATGGGCTGAGGTCGTTAGTTTTAATCCGGATACAGTCCGTTTTATCGGTGACATGCCACATACATGGGTCGGTTCCGATTACATCAATGCGTTCCGCTCGCTCTTTGTTTTTGAAGAACCGGAAACCGATCGGTTGATTCTGGCGTCCGGGATTCCCTTCTCGTGGATTCAGGAAGAAACGGGAATTTCTGTGACGGATTTGCCGACGCATTACGGAAATATCTCTTACCGCATTCAGCTGAGCGGCAATGAATACGTTATCACCGTCTCGTCTCTGGAGCGCATGCCGACCGGGGGAATTGTAATTCCGGGATACAGTCTGATTTATCCTGAGAATGCCATGCGCACATCCAAAACAATTCTACTGAAACGTACAGATGTTATCTTATTTGAAGCACCGAAAATAGTAACCTTGAAAAAATAGGATTATATGCTGCTATTTCCGCGGAATTTCATATAGGGAGTCTCCTCAGCTAGTTATCAAATCGAAGGTGCAACCGCTATCGATGGACGGAAAACTTCGATTTGGGATGAATTTTGCCGAAAGCTCTGCGCAGTAAAAAATGGCGATTGTGCTGATGTCGGACCTGATCATTACCATCGTTGGCAGGAGGATGTGCAATTAATGGCGGAACTTGGTGTGAATGCCTACCGCTTATCAATTGCCTGGCCGCGGATATTGCCGGATGGAACTGGCAGGGTAAATGCTAAGGGTCTGGCATTTTATGATCGATTGATTGATGGACTGTTGGCTAAGGGGATTGAGCCATGGATTACACTATTTCATTGGGATTATCCTTCTGATCTTTTTTTGAAAGGTGGTTGGCTACACACCGACAGTCCGAACTGGTTTGCCGAGTATACATAAATTGTAGTAGATCGGTATTCAGACCGTGTGAAGCATTGGATGACGCTGAATGAACCGCAATGTTTTATCCATTTTGGCCATCAAACCGGAACCCACGCGCCCGGTCTGAAATTAGGTTTACGGGATATATTGAAGGCGGCTCATCATGTCCTGTTGGCTCATGGCAAAGCTGCGCAGGTCATCCGTTCTAAAACGAAAATACCGGCTCAGGTCGGTGTCATTGCTGTACCTGAGAATAACACACCTGAAAATATTAATATGGCTCGCGCTGCAACCTGGTCAATTACAGAAAAGAATATATGGAACAATAGCTGGTGGGCCGATCCGATGATTCTCGGACATTATCCGGAAGATTGGTTGAAACTAATGTATCACTCACTGCCGGAAATTCGCATTTATTTATCAGTAGATCTGTAAACTCTATGGCCTTTGAAGGATTATCCCGGGATATATAATTCTCGATTTCTATAATATTTTCTAAGACTTCACGTGTCCAGATTATTTTCATATCCTGCTATTTCTGGCTTCCTGAATTTTATCTTTTATTTCGGACGTAGAATATATATTTCCGGCTTTAATATCCTGAATTCCTCGATTAATAGATTCGGTAAATATTTTAGTATAAACGAGATTATCATATTCCTCTGGAGTTATTAATACACCGGCAGGTCTTCCGTTTTGCGTTATTATTCCGGGATGATTTTTATTTCGGATACTTCTTAACCATTTTGAAATACCGGTTTTAAACTCACCGACTGGAACTATATCTTGTGAAATATTTATTGTTCTCAAATTACCTCCAAAGACCTATATTACGACCACAATATAGGTATATATATCGACTATGTCAATTGTTATGTGGCAGATATCATAAGATCGTACACACTTCTTAGTAACAGTCCCAGTATGTCCCTATTGGCTACATTTCACCTGAAATGTAGAAAATAAAAAATCCCTTGTAAACTTTTGATTTACAAAGGGTTTGAAATGTGGCGAGGGACGGAATTGAACCGCCGACACAGGGATTTTCAGTCCCC
>JAUSPJ010000193.1 GCA_030655795.1 Fidelibacterota bacterium
TCGGCGCTTACCAGCCGGAACACAATATTGTTTTAAAAATCGAATCCAATCTTCCTCCGCTTTATGCCGATAAAATTCAGATAAAACAGGTCGTCGTCAATCTGATTCAAAATGCCATTCAGTCTTCTGATAGCGACGATCTGCAAATAAATATTGACCTCAAGTCTGACGACGACAATGTGATACTGGAAATCATTGATAATGGCCCCGGAATTTCTTTGGAATATCTGCAAAAAATCTTTGAGCCCTATTTTACAACCCGGCGAAAGGGCACCGGCCTCGGCCTTCCAATTGTGAAGCGTATTGTGGAAAATCACCGTGGGAACATCATGCTAAGCAGTGTAACAGGTCAGGGCACAACGGTCACCATTACATTACCAATCATTGAAAATGAAAGATAAACAATGCACATACTGATTATTGATGACGAAAAAAACATTCGGCAAACTCTTTCCGGAATATTAGCCGATGAGGGTCACACGGTAAGCCTGGCCGAAACCGGCGAAGAGGGAATACTGCGATTGGGCGAATCACTTGTCGACCTCGTATTTCTGGATGTAAAATTGCCAAAAATGAGCGGAATCGATGTGTTAAAACAGATGAAAAAAGAGTGGCCGTCGGTAGATGTGCTGATGATTTCGGGAGACAGTGATATAAACACGGCCGTCAACGCTGTCAAAATAGGCGCCCACGACTTTATGGAAAAACCGCTTTCGCTTCCCAAAATCCTGATTGCCGTTCAAAACATCACCGAAAAAAGGAAGTTGTTTCAAAAATGCATTATTGGCGACGAGAAAATCGACTTCCGTTATCGGATAATTGGTCACTCGCCACAAATCAATAATATTCGGGAGATGATCCGCCGTGTCGCCAAAACCGACGCAAAGGTCCTGATCACCGGGGAAAGCGGCACCGGCAAAGAGCTGGTTGCCTATGCCATTCATAAAACAAGTCTCCGGTCAGATAATCCATTTATCACTTTTAACAGCGCAGCGATTCCAAATGAACTTGTTGAAAGCGAACTGTTTGGGCACGAAAAAGGCGCCTTTACCGGCGCCGACCGGCAAAAACCCGGAAAACTGGAAAGTGCTAATCACGGAACTATCTTTCTGGACGAAATTGGCGACATGAATATCGATGCTCAGTCAAAAATTCTACGGGTTCTGGAAGAGGGAAAATTCGAACGCGTCGGCGGTAACCGGACAATTGATATCGATGTCCGGGTTCTGGCGGCAACCAATCGCAATATTGAAGAAATAATTAAAAACGGGACCTTTCGCGAGGATCTGTATTACCGGCTGAATGTTGTGCCCTTTTATTTACCGCCTCTCAGAGAGCGGACAAGCGATGTACCGGTGCTGCTTGAGCATTATCTGCGAACCTATTCTAATGAACTTGCAACCGCCAGAAAACATTTTTCAGGTGCCGCAATGGACATATTAAAAAACTATCATTTCCCGGGGAATATCCGCGAACTGAAAAACCTTGTAGAGCGATTGTATATATTGTCAGATAAAGATGAGATTGATGAAAACGATGTCCGGCAAAACCTGGCTTTTCCGAAATCTATGGAGCAAAGCATCCTGAAAAATATTCTGCATGAAGACACATATAGCAATGCCAAGCGGGTATTTGAAACATATTATTTTACTGAGAAACTAAAACTGGCCGATTGGAACATCAGCCGCCTGGCTAGCGAAATTGGCGTGCTTCAGCCGAATTTGTCACGAAAACTGAAAGCCCTGGGAATCAGCGTTCCGGATAATAATTACTATACAAAACTTAATTTTATTAAAGAATAGAGTTTTCGAATTTCCCAGAATAATTGTGGGATTCAAACACAGCAATTTCTTTCTCAATGCGTCCACAAACATTATCGCGGTGCGATTTTGCCGCCAGTTTGATTGCATTGGTAATTGCTTTGGCCTTTGATCTACCGTGGGCCTTAATCACGATCTCTTTAAAGCCTAGCAGCGGCGCACCGCCATATTCAGAATAGTCCGTGGAACTTTTCAGCTGCTTAATACCGCTGGACAGCGCTATCAGGCCCAGTCGCCAGAGAAACCGGTGCTTAAACGCATAACGCCCCAGGTGCGAGGCCATTTCGGCAATGCCTTCCATTGTTTTTGTCACGATATTCCCCACATACCCCTCTGTTACTACAACGTCGGAAAGCCCCAGCATGACTTCGTTGCCCTCGATATTACCGATAAAATTCACTTCCGGCAATTCCTCCAGAATTTTATAAACACTCGACAACAACTCGCCGCCTTTATACGATTCCTTGCCGATGTTCAGAAGCGCTACCGTGGGGTCTTGAATTCCTTTTATATCGGAAGCATATATTTTCCCCATTAATGCAAACTGGACCATGTCTTCCGCCGAGCAGTGAATGTTTGCGCCAACATCCAGTAACAGGGCAAAATGATCCCGGCGATTCTGGGCGTTTCGGGTCGGATAAACTGTCGCAATAGCGGTCTTGCGCACTCCAATAATTCGGGGAATATTGAGCGATGATGAAAGAACATACGCGCCAGTATTGCCGGCAGATACGACTCCGTGTGCCTGCCCTTCGGCACAAAGTTTGGCAGCAATTATCATCGACGCATTTGGCTTTCGCCGGACGGCTTCGCGCGGCACATCCTCCGAGGTAATAACTTCGTTTGTATGAACAATTTCGATCTGGTCTGAATTATAGGATTCTTTACTTAATATGGATTTGATTTGGGCTTCGTCCCCGACGAGAATGACCTTTCCTCGTGATTCTATGGTCGCAATCGCCGCACCTTTGACAATCTCATCCGGGGCGTTATCGCCGCCCATTGCATCAACAGCGATAACAGTGTTTTTCTCTATTTCAGTCATGTTTATTCCACCTCTTTTTCAAAATCTATACATTTTTTCGGCCATTGTAAAGCAGCGTTCATGTTTCGCTGTATTCTTTTGAATTTTAACCGCTCAATCGCTGTATTCTTAAAAACCTTGGTAAATTTATCTATATTTCCAGCATTACCCAACTCAATATATTTTTGGATTTGATCTTTTCGGTCAATATACCGGGGTTCGAATGTTGTTTTTGACCATTTTCGATTCCAGGGACAGGCCTCCTGGCAGACATCACATCCATACACCCACTTATCTAAAAAAGCCGCATCTCTATCAGAAAAATCACCCTTTTTTTCAATCGTCAGATACGAGATGCACTTATTGGAGTCTATCAATCCGGGCTCGATAATCGCTCCAGCTGGGCACCGGTCGATACAGAGAGTACAGGACCCACAACGACCAGCTGTCATTTCAGATGGTTTAATATTTACAGATAAAAATAATATTCCGATAAAACAGTACGATCCGATTCCGTTACCGATAAACACTCCGTTTTTGCCAATCCAGCCCATGCCGGCCTGTTCGGCATAGGCTTTTTCCGGTACGGGACCGGTATCTACGTATATTTCCCCCTTTATCCTTTTGTCAATATCTTTGATGCCCACTAAAACGGCCGTCAGCTTCTCTTTGACTATGTTGTGATAGTCCCGTCCCATCGCATATCGGGAAAATTTAATCCCGTTTTTTGCTGATATCGGTTCACTGAAGTAATTATCCAAAACCACCAAAACCGATTTTACCCATGGGATCCTTTTCCGGATATCCATGCGATCGTCTTTGGTTCTTTTCATCCACTCCATTTCAGCATGATATCCACAATCCAGCCATCTTTTAATTTGTAGAATATATTTCTCATCCAGAGACGGTTCGGAGATTCCACAGACTGACAATTTACTGATAGTTACAATGTCCTTAATTTTGCCGGATGTGATCATTGTCAAATATACAAACCATTTCCCGACAACAAAACCGGTTTAATGAATATTCAGTTTGTATACAAGAGGATAAAAGGCGTATATTTCAACTTGGAAAGGATTAACGAATGGGCAGTTTAAGCGATTTATTTAAAAACGAAATTGAAAAGATAAAACCGGCTGATCCTGACCCGGTAACTGATTCGGTTGAAATTGACAAACCTTCCGACGGAAAAAAACGTGTGTTGTTTATCTGTACCGGTAATTCTGTTCGCAGCCAGATGGCCGAGGCCCTGCTGAAATCACTGGGCTCAGACAGGTTTGAGGTTTTCAGCGCCGGCATTACGCCCGCCGGAGTTCACCGCTTGACCAAACAGGTTATGGGCGAGGTCGGCATTTCAATGGACGGCCATCATAGCCAGCATGTCAGTGAATATGAAAACACGTTGTTTGATTATGTCATTCCATTGTGTGAGGTTGCGGCCCTCAGCTGCCCGGAATTTCCCGGCGAACACCAACGAATTAACTGGTACATTGATGATCCGATCCGGGTACTTGGTGGCGACGAACGCAAGCTGACAGCATTTCGGATCACCCGTAATATTCTAAAGAAAAAAGTTTTGGCATTTATACAGGAAGCGCCATAAAAAAAGCCCCGGGCCGGGGCTTTTTTATTATATAGACCAAACAGTTATCTATTCTTTATTTCCCATAATTTACCAAACAGCTCTTCCAGCGCATATCCCAGATTTTCATCACGGGCAGTAGTAATATCCGCTTCGTTTTCCAGCACAACATACGGAACCTTATGGCCCTTCACATTAATAAATTCCGGATTGCCCCCTTTGAATTCTTCCCAGTCCACCTTCCCGTACAGGCGCTCCAGCTTCCAGTCCGGCAGCCCGTGCTCCAGAATGCTGTCTGGCCGATCAGGATTAAAACGTTTTTTATTTTTTCTTAACGATTCTCTATAGGAAACATCTATATAAAAAATCACGGCTTGCTTTAGAATGTCGTCAGACAGGTGAGGATATGCATCAATATAGCCACCGTGCTCGGCGCCGCGTGAAAATTCGATCAGAGAGGTATGTTCCTGGTGATAGTCTTTAATGTCCCGGAGACGCTTGCTATAATCCATGGAGATTCTTTCAATCAACAGATGCCACTGATAATCATGCAGGAATAACCCGTCTTTGGTGGATTGCATTCGGGGTTTATTCAGAATCTTCTCCAGTATGGCGTCGTCTTCAAACCAGACCCATAGCATCGGAAAATCATCAATTTCGTCCATTTTACCAATATGAAACCGTTGAATGCGTTCTTCCAAGGTGGTCTTTTTTAAATAATCGATCACCTCTGATTTTCCTGAGGCGGGCCGGCCATTGAGAATGATAATATCAAAAATTGCGTTTTGCATATCTTCCGCCTA
>JAUSPJ010000195.1 GCA_030655795.1 Fidelibacterota bacterium
TTGGCTCAACCTGCATCTTGAGCGAAATCGTGCCATTATCAGTGTCGATACGTCCGGCGGTTCATTGCACCGAAGGGGATATCGGTCTCAGGCCGGTTCGGCGCCCATGCAGGAAACGCTTGCTGCTGCGATTATCCGTCTGACCGGCTGGCATGGAGAAAAACCGCTGATCGATCCTATGTGCGGTTCGGGAACCTTGCTGCTCGAAGCGTTAATGGCCTATTGTAAAATTCCCGCCGGGTATTTTCGAAAGCAATTCGGTTTTGAGTTTTTACCGGACTATGAAAAACAGGCGTGGAACAAAGTCCGAAGTACCGCCGATAAAACTATCCGCGAATTACCCCAGGGACTGTTGTCAGGCAGCGATATATCCAGGCATGCGATCGAGGATATAATTAAAAACAGTAAGAATTTTACCAGTGGCCGGAACATTCAAATCAGAGCCGGTGATTACCGGGATATCGAAGCAATCAATGACAGTATTATCGTAAGCAATCCGCCCTATGGTATTCGTATGGGGAAAGAGAAGGATATGGGGCTGTTCTACCGGGAATTGGGTGATTTTCTGAAACAACGCTGCCGGAACTCAACAGCCTATATCTATTTTGGTGAGCGGGAATATATTAAAAAAGTCGGTCTGAAACCGTCGTTTAAAATTCCACTGGTGAATGGGGCCCTTGACGGGAGACTGGTGAAGTATGAGTTGTATTAAGAATTTTAAATTTGAAACTCGAAATTTGATTAATTGACAACCGGATATACTTTTTACTTTCTACTTCCAATTGTGTCTGAGGGAGCCTGCGACCGAAGAATTCCATTTGACCGGGGCGATTTTTTCTCTGACTTTGGGGTTGAACACTCCGTCTTTCTGGCTACAGGGCTCTGCTCTGTAGCCGACCTAGCTAAGTGACGTTCCGAAGCGCCCGGCAGCCACCGGGCGGGCAGCCACCGGGCGGGCAGCCACGGAACAAGAAACCTAAAAACCCAACCTTCAGAAGGTTGTATCAGAAACCCTGACCAGTCTGTAAATCTTGCTATTAAACCTTCTGAAGGTTTTATCTTCCGTCACAATACAGAGCGACGAGAGCCAATAAGATTAGCCCCGGGATTCACCAGTCCGGCATTTGACGGATCCCGGGGAATAATGATCACATACGAGCAAAAAACCGTTTTAACGGTTTCTCGACCCCCTGGTAAAAACCACTGAAGTGGTTCAATACTTGTGGGTATTAAAGAGAACCCCACGTTAAAATGTGGGGCTAATCTTATGCTTTGCACACTGCTCTGCGGTGTGACCTTCTTATTACTATGATATCAATAATCCACATTCGGATTCTTTACCAGCGGATAATCGGTCAGTGATTCCTGCAGGAGATCATAAATCTTTCGACGATACTCATTGATTTTATGATTATCACGGGTCGGATGAACACGATTGGTCAGCAATATACCGGCAAGGTTTTTATCAAAATCGATCCAGATACTTGTTCCGGTGAAACTGGTATGCCCAATTGAATTTTTAGAGAAATAGCGACCCGACGAGGATTTTCCACCAGGTGTACCCCAGCCGAGTCGGGGCACTCGTACCTCGTTCATCTCAAGATATCTCTATGAGGGAATGACATTTTTGATACTTTTTATCCGGCAGCTGCCGGATCCCTTTGGGACGATTCCATCAAAATTGAAGAAAAAATGCGTTTCATTATTCAGTTTTAACAGTGTCAGAATCAAACGAGAATTTGCTTAGCGGGCTTTCATTATTCGCAGCGTCGAGAGCAGAAATAAAGAAGTATTGATTTTTAATATCGGTGTTCGCATCGGTAATATACTGTTCGGATGAACCGGGAATTAGCGCATAAATGGAAGAGCCATTTGTAATGTCGACGGAATCGGTTTTTGCAGAATAAATGACATAATTGCGAATGAAATTGCCTTTGTCCTCGAGGGGTTTGATCTGCCAATTGAATACCAGTTTCTGATCCATTTGGCTTATAGAGCAATTTTGAGGGGCCGGAACAGCTCGCTTAAATTTCCACGGAAGGGCGGGAGGAATGGCGGGATACTGGAATTTCTCATTTTTAAGTGAATCCCACCGAGCGTTGTCCAGCGAACTCATGGCGAATAATACAACTCCTTCCAAACCGGTGTTGCGGGCATCATCAATTTCCTGAAGGATTTCCTGAAAGGGAAAAGCCCAGACACCCAAACCGGCGGCGATTGGCTGCTCAATATTCTGAAGGCTTTGCCAGCGCTCGATCAGGGACTGAAACCGTCCGTTATTTCGGGATGCGTATGTCATTGGAATGATCATATCTATCTTACCGATCTTTGCCCACCGTGCTGCGTCCTGGTAAACCTGATGATATCCATTCCAGCCGGGCGCATTGTAGTTACCAAGCACAGCCGCGGATACTTTGACCGAAGGTTTGACTGAAGTAATGGCGTTATAGGCCACGGCAATAAATTCGGTAATTTGTTCCCGCTGCCAGTCTTGCCAATCGAGTTGAAGCGGATTTCCTTTTCTTGAATTAAAGCGTGATACGCTGACGGCATCATGGGAGTAGCCGTTTGCAGTTGAGCCTTCCGGATAGCGAATATAATCAAAGTGAATTCCGTCAATATCGTATTTTGAACAGATTTCCATAACAACATTTTTAATATGCCTGCGGGCTTCAGGGTTTCCGGGAGAAAAGGATACATAGTGGTCGGATTTAGGCATTTGAACACCATTGCTGTCACATATTACCCAATCCGGATGAGCGGAGTAGGGCTGAGGAGGTGTTGTTGAAATTGGATCGTTTGTTCCTCTCCAGCAGGGAAATGTATT
>JAUSPJ010000205.1 GCA_030655795.1 Fidelibacterota bacterium
AGCTCTTCTTCCGATTTCAAATTTTCGGACTTCATGCGCGCCTGGCATTTCGGACAAGCCTCCCAGCGCACTTTCGGCGCTTCGTCGCCGCCGATATGAATGTATTTTGATGGAAACAAATCCATGACCTCTGTCAGAACATCCTGCAGGAAAATAAAGACAGAATCGTTGCCCGCACAATAAATATCATTGAAAACGCCCCAGCGTTTTTCCACTTCAAATGGTCCGCCGGTACATGATAACTGCGGATATGAAGCAAGTGCCGCCAATGCATGCCCTGGCATTTCGATTTCCGGAACTACTGTAACATAGCGTTCCGCAGCATAGGCCACTACTTCACGTATCTGGGCCTGCGTGTAAAAACCGCCATACATGCCGCCATCGTCTTCTTTGCGCCAGGCACCTACTTTCGTAAGCTCCGGATACTTTTTAATTTCAATTCTCCAGCCCTGATCTTCGGTCAGATGCCAGTGAAGAATATTCATTTTATGGAAAGCAAGCAAATCGATGTAGCGTTTGATAAAATCAACCTCCATGAAATGACGGCCACAGTCGAAATTCATTCCCCGCCAGATGAAACGAGGTTTGTCGGAAATCGTCATACAGGGAATTTCGATTGTGCTAAGGTCCAGATTTTTATCCTGCCCAAACTCCGCCGGCATCAACTGTCGCAAAGTCTGGAGCGCATAAAAAATGCCTGCCTCGGTTAGAGCCACAATTTCGATTCCATTGCCAGAGATTACCAAATGATAACCTTCGGGGCCACACCATCTTGCCGAATCCTCACGGAAAATGGTGATGTACCTTGTGTTTTTATATCTTACTGAATCAAAACGTAAACTGGTAGCAGTAGTTTTAAGCAGCTGATCAGCAAACATATGCGCCGATTTCAAAATGCCGGGAGTCGTCTCTGCCAGAATTCTTACCGACTCGTCGAATTTGAAAACACCGGCTTCCGAAACAACGTGGTACGGCTTAGGGATTACATTAACTAATTGATTCTGAGCAATAGACATTATTGATGGAAAGAATAAACCTAGCAATAGAACAATTTTTTTCATGCAGGGGGTATCTGGATTTGAATAATCAAAGTTGATAAAAAATACAATAGGCACGGCAGTATTTTATTTCATTCGCCGCGTTTTACATAAAAGGGAACATGTTTTTGCCAATTGTGTCATTGAGGCTTACTCTCTGACGACTTATTGATGTATGCATATTTTCATATCCCTGGTCATAAAATCGTATAATTCAACGACATCTGCATTCTTCAGCGAAATACAACCCAAAGTCCAGTTCTCGCCTTTGTCAATCCAGCAATCTTTTCCGGGCGGGACTCCGTGGATTCCTACTTCGCCGCCAATGGTGGCATCCTGTGGAATTTTTCCTTCTGCTTTTGCTTTATTGAATTTCTTCCATGAGTCTTTATTAGGATAGTCAAGCCAGATAAAACGACACCATTTCCGGTGCGGATATTTGTCCCTGATGCCAAAAATTCCTTCCGGCGTGCAGCCGTCGCCTTCCATTCTTTTATCGTTGACCGGATCGTGCCCCAGCACAACCGGATAGCTTTTCACGATTTCCTGCCCGTGTTTTACATACAAAGTGTATTCGCTTTTCGAAATTTCTATCTGAACTTCACTCTTGTCCAGTCCCTTCTCCTCGACGATTTGCCTGAGCGGTGTTCCGTAATTGATGAATTTCTCCTCTTTCCTGTTCTCCTTTGAGGAACAGGAAACCAGCAAAGCCATGAACAGAATAGGCAGATATTTCATTTGAGTTGAATATTGCGCTAAAATAACGAATTAATTTCAAAAAAAATATTGCCTACCTTTGATTCAATGAAAAACAAGTATACTCCGGATCAGGACAAATTCCCGTTTTTCGAGACCATTCGCGTTTCCGGCGGTTTGGTTGAGCAGGCAGATTTACATCTGGAGCGAATGCGCAGAACCTGTTTTTTTCATTACGGTGCATTCCATTTCGAAAGAATATTTGACAAACTGAAGGCGTCGGAAAATGGAATTATAAAACTCAATATCTGGTATAATCAACACGAAACAGAGATTAAAGTTTCGGAATACGTGCCGGCTGAGTTAAAAACGATCAAAGTTGTTGCATGTGATCCCGATTTTGATTATTCATTCAAATATTCCAACCGCAGCTATTTGAACAGTCTTCTGCAATCCGCATCCGGAGCCGATGAAATTGTGATTGTGAAAAGCGAAATGGTGACAGATACCTCAAAAGCCAACATTGTATTCGAAAAAGATGGCGTATTTTATACTCCTGACACATTTTTGCTAAACGGAACCATGCGTCAATTTCTAATCACAACAGGTAAAGTTACTGAGAAAGCAATTAAGGCTGAAGATATTTCCGAATATGAAAGAATGTATTTCATTAATGCTATGAATCCTTTGGAGTCGGCGCTGGGTTTTGAGTGTTTCAGGATGTGAAACAATAATTTCCCTTTGTCTTTTCCCTTTTATCTTTTGTCTTTAAA
>JAUSPJ010000206.1 GCA_030655795.1 Fidelibacterota bacterium
CGGATCGATTTTGATCAAATGGCGAAAATTGCGAAAGAAACCAGGCCAAAGATGATCATTGCCGGTGGCAGCGCTTATCCACGTTTTCTCGATTTTGAACGATTTCGGGAGATCGCTGACAGCATTGGTGCGTTCCTGATGGCTGATGTGGCCCATCCTGCCGGTCTGATCGCCGCGGGATTGCATCCGGACCCCTTACCGCACTGTCATATTGTAACATCTACGACCCATAAAACTCTGCGGGGGCCGCGGGGCGGACTGATTTTAATGGGAAAAGATTTCGAGAACCCTTTTGGAATTGTTGCTCCTAAAACCGGCCGGACAAAGATGATGTCCGAAATTGTGGATTCCAATGTGATGCCGGGAATTCAGGGCGGTCCGCTGATGCACATCATCGCAGCAAAAGCCGTGGCTTTTGGTGAGGCCCTCAAACCCGGGTTTAAATTATATGCCCAGCAGGTTATCACTAATGCCAAAACCTTAGCCGAAGAACTGGTCAGCCGGGATTATCAGTTAACTTCCGGGGGAACCGATAACCACCTGATGCTGATCGATTTGACCAATAAAGGTTTATCCGGGAAGAAAGCCGAAAACAGTCTTGAGGAATCCGGGATTACAACCAATAAAAACATGGTTCCCTTCGATACAAAAAGCCCGTTTGTTACCAGTGGAATCAGAATCGGGACCGCCGCCATGACGACGCGCGGAATGAAGGAAGCTGAAATGCGCACAATTGCCCGATTAATTGATAAAGCGCTTGCAAACCATGAAGATGAAACCATAAAACATTCGGTCAGGGAAGAGGTTCGGGAACTTTGCCGCCAATTTCCCCTGTACCGGGAAATAAACGCATAGGTAAACCATGAAATGTCCGTTTTGTGAATCAATCGAAACAAAAGTTGTGGACTCCAGGTCCGCACAGAAAAATAACGCAATCCGCCGCCGCCGCGAATGCCTGGATTGCGGACATCGTTTTACCACGTATGAATATGTGGTGGAATACCCGCTGACAATCATTAAAAACGATGGACGGCGCGAAGAGTACGATCGCCAGAAATTATTAGACAGCCTGAGAATTGCCTGCAATAAACGGCCGGTTCCAGCGGATAAGCTTGAATCCGTTGTCATTGATATCGAAAAAGAGATCGAAGAACTATCCGGTGGCGAGCTTGCTTCTAATTTTATCGGCGAACTGGTTATGAAGTATTTGAAAGACCTGGATGAAATCGCTTATATTCGGTTTGCCTCGGTGTATAAAAAATTCAAGGATCTGGATGAGTTTAAAGACCAGATCGATAAACTGGCAACCTGAGATTCATTCCGTTGAAAGGATTTGAAGTGGAACATTTCCAGGATATAAATAGTTGGAATGTGATGGTCGTCAGGGCATTTTATAAAGAATAGAGGTTAATATGTTATCCGATGAGCTGCTTGAAATTTTAGTGTGTCCAAATTGTAAAAAGGATATCGAATATGACAGGAAACATTTTAAACTGATTTGCCATGAATGCCGCCTCAAATTTGACATAAAAGACGATATTCCGGTCATGCTCATCGACGAAGCCGAAAAATTTTAATTCGGTTTGAAAATGAAATATGCTTGATTCTTGACAGAAATACCTTTAATTTCCCGACGAAAATGGAATGCCTATCGAATAATTGATAAATCCTGATCGAAGAAAGCAGACACTTTTTTCTTCTGACAATTCCAAAATTACAGGTATTGAGCGACCGAATTACAAGCATTTTTCGGTTTTTTGTTTCTAGGAGGTTTTAATGAAAAACAGCGTGATTATATTAACCTTGTTGCTGGTTGGCAGTACAGCTGCTTTCGCCCAAAGCGAAGCGGGAGCGGTGTGGCTGCTCATCAATCCCGGCGCCCGCTCTGCCGGCATGGGGGAGGTTGGAGCGGCTATTGCCGATGATGCCTATGCAACATTTTATAATCCAGCCGGCCTGGGTTTTTTAACCGGTAGAGAGCTCTCGATGACTCACACAAACTGGTTGCCCAATCTGGCCAATGATATCTATTATGATTTTATCGGCTATCGCCATTTCGTGAGAAATGTCGGCATGCTGGGGGGGAACATCATTCTGCTGAACCTGGGCGAGCAGGAGCGGATGGATGAATACGCGAACTATCTTGGCACCTTTGCGTCCTATATGCTTGCGGCTACCGGTTCCTATGGTACAGCCTTATCACGAACATCCTCGATCGGGGTGAATGTTAAAATGATTCATCAGCATCTGACCGACCAGGGGGCCGGTAAGGAAAAAGGGAAGGGAACATCGACCAATTTCGCCTTTGACGTCGGCTATATTAAACGCCAGTTTCTTCTAAGAGATTTGACCTTTGGCGTCGCGATTGCCAATATTGGCCCAAAAATCGCCTTTATCGATGTTGCCCAGGCAGACCCGATGCCAACTAACCTGAAATTAGGTTTTAACTATACCTTTGGCGGCGAATATAACAAGGTTACCATCGCTTACGACGTCAATAAATTGCTGGTTGCATCCTATCCGGACAGGGATATTGATGGTGACGGAATTATTG
>JAUSPJ010000216.1 GCA_030655795.1 Fidelibacterota bacterium
AAAAGAATAGATTCTTTAAATTATAAGTTGCAAGTATTAGATTACAAATATATTCCAGACCTCTTTTGAGATAATGCCACTGCATTTAAAGTATAAAAGCACCATTCTAATTCCAAGACCGCCTAAATAATCACAGAAACGCACTATAATAAAACAGGTATATTATTACACATAAGATATATTATGTAAACTATTGCAACTATTTTAAAAGGGTGATCCGTTCATCATGTATCACCCCTCTCTTTTTATATCTTATTTGATCACAATACTGACGATCTTGTTTTTAACAACAAACTGTTTGATTATTTGTTTGCCTTCTAAAAATCGTTTTACGTTTTCAATTTCTTTTGCCGCGGAAATACAATCATCATCGTTGGAATCTCTTGCGATCTCAAAATTTCCACGAACTTTTCCATTGATCTGAACAGCCATCGTGACAAGTTCATCTATAATCAGGTCCGGATTATATGACGGCCAATCCATATAGGCCAGGTTTTGACTGTTGCCGAGAAGATTCCAGAGATGCTCGGTCAGGTGTGGCGCAAACGGATTCAGCAAATGCAGAAAGGTTAGCATCGCAGACAGCGGTTTGACTGGCAGTTTAATCATTTCGTTTATGAAGATCATCATCTGGGAAATCGCCGTATTGAAACGCAGATATTCGATGTCTTCGGTGACTTTAAAGATCGTTTTATGCAGTAAAGATAACGTTGACGAGTCCGGCGTAACGTCCCGATAGAGATCGGGATTAATCGCACCATCCTCCGTCAAAAATATATTCCAGACCCGGTTCAAAAAGCGGAATACGCCGTCAATGCTCGATGTACTCCAGGGTTTGGTTCGCGTCAACGGTCCCATAAACATCTCATACATTCGGAATGTATCGGCGCCGAATTTTTCAATAACCTCATCGGGATTGATGACATTTCCAAGGGATTTGCTCATCTTTTCACCATCTTCCCCGAGGATCATGCCTTGGTTAATCAGTTTCATAAACGGTTCTGGTGTGCTGACAAAGCCGAGATCGTACAGTACTTTATGCCAAAAACGTGCGTACAACAGATGTAAAACAGCGTGTTCTGCTCCTCCAATATACAGATCCACAGGCATCCAGTAATTTTCTTTTTTAGGGTCCCAGGCAGACTGATCATTATCGGGATCGATATATCTCAGATAATACCAGCATGATCCGGCCCATTGCGGCATTGTGTTCGTTTCGTATGCAAACTTCTCCCCTGTTTTGGAATCTCTGAAATTAATCCATTCAGAGACATTGGCCAGCGGCGATTCACCGGTACCACTGGGCTCATATTTTTCGACTTCAGGCAGCATCAGAGGTAATTCGTCTTCGTCGATTAAAATTACGTCACCATTTTCATTAAATTTCAACGGAAACGGTTCACCCCAATACCGCTGCCTTGAAAACACCCAGTCCCGTAATTTGTACTGAATTGTCGTTTTTCCAATCTGGCGTTCTTCCAGCCAGTTGACTATTTTCTTTTTAGCCGCATCAACATTTAAACCATTGAGAATTCCCGAGTTCACCAGTATTCCGTCACCGGTCCAGGCTTCTTTGGTAATATCACCACCGGAAATCACTTAGATAATATCCAGGCCGAATTCTCTTGCAAACTCCCAGTCCCGCTGATCATGACCGGGCACTGCCATAATAGCGCCGGTCCCATAACTCATCAACACATAATCCGATGTCCAAACAGGAATCTCTTTATTGTTAACCGGATTTATGGCATATATACCTGTAAAAACACCGGATTTTTCTTTGGCGAGTTCTGTCCTGTCCAGATCGCTTTTAGTGCTTGCCTTCTGCTTGTATGCATCGACTTCCGGTTTGTAAGATTCTGAAACAAGGTCATCGAGTATCGGATGCTCAGGAGCCATAACCATATAGGTTGCGCCGAACAGCGTATCCGGCCGTGTTGTAAAAACTTTCAATGATTTATCCGATCCAGCGACCTTAAAAACCACATCAGCGCCCTCTGAGCGTCCAATCCAGTTTCGTTGCATCTCTTTGATACTGTCCGGGAATTCAATCAGGTCAAGGTCCTGCAGCAAGCGCTCGGCATAGGCAGTTATTTTTAATATCCACTGCCGCATCGGCTTCCGGACAACCGGATGGCCTCCACGCTCGGATTTACCATCGATAACCTCTTCATTCGCTAAGACGGTTTTCAATTCCTGGCACCAGTTTACCGGTATTTCGGCCTGATAGACGAGTCCTTTTTTATACAATTGCAGAAAAATCCACTGTGTCCAGCGATAATATTTCGGATCAGTGGTATTGATTTCCCGGTCCCAGTCGTAGGAAAAACCAAAGGATTTAATCTGTCGTCGGAATGTATCGATATTCTTTTCAGTAGTAATTTTTGGATGAGTTCCCGTTTCTAATGCATAATTCTCAGCAGGCAGACCAAAGGCGTCCCAGCCCATCGGATGAAGTACATTAAAACCTTTTTTACGTTTATAGCGGGCAACGATGTCAGTGGCTATATATCCTTCCGGATGACCGACATGCAGCCCGGCGCCGGATGGATATGGAAACATATCCAGAATATAATATTTCGGTTTATCAGAGTAATCCTCCGCTTTGAATGTTTTTTTATCATCCCAGTGCTTCTGCCATTTTTGCTCGATTTCCTTAAACGGATAACTCATGCTCAATATTTCCTTATGTCGCGAAAAATATTCTAAATCTCAATATAATTGTTAATATAGTATCCTGAAACGGATTGTTCCCGGTATATTTCTTATTTCGGTAATGACTGCACTGCCATATTCACGGCTGATATCTGTAATTACGTACCCAATATGCTCGTTGGTTTTCAGATATTGTCCAACAATATTGATGGAATGTTCAGCTAAAATATTGTTCACTTTCGCTAGAATCCCAGGGACATTATGATGCAAATGGATCAGGCGATGGGCGTCCCTGATTCCAGGTAATTGTAAATTTGGAAAGTTGACGCTTAAAGTCGTACCGCCATTATAGACGAAATCAATGATTTTACCCGTAACAAATTCAGCGATATTCTGCTGGGCTTCTTCGGTGCTGCCACCAATATGTGGAGTTATAATGACATTCGGCAGTTGCTGCAACTTTGACCGGAATCGTTCATCATTATGCTTTGGTTCATCGGGGAACACATCCACGGCAGCGCCGCGTATTTTCGCGCTTTTTATATTTTCCACCAATGCATCCATATCGACGACAAATCCCCGGCTAAGATTCAGAAAAACAGATCCATGCTTCATCAATCTGAATTGATCAGCGCCAATCAGTCCGCGATTTTCCAACCTGCCGTCAACATGAACCGTAACAATATCAGCCTTGGCTAATAAATCTTCCATCGAATCACATTTACGGGCATTGCCAAGGGCTAATTTTTCAACCAGATCGTAATAATAAACCTTCATCCCTACGGCTTCAGCCACTACCGATAGTTGCGCCCCGATATTCCCATAACCGATAATCCCGAGTTTCTTACCACGGATTTCAAACGTCCCACTGGCACTTTTATCCCAGATTCCCTGATGAAGTTTGGCGCTTCGGTCAAAAACGCCCCGAATCAACATGATGATTTCACCAAGCGCTAATTCCACAACGCTGCGGGTATTACTGAAGGGAGCATTAAATACGATGATCCCATGCTTCGAACAGGCATCGACATCAATCTGGTTCGTACCGATGCAATATGCACCAATCGCTAATAATTGTTCCGCGCATTCAAGTACTCGTTTGGTAACTTGCGTTTTTGAACGAATCCCGAGGATGGAAACATCTTTAATCTGTTTACACAATTCCTCTTCGCCGAGACTGCCGTCCACTGTTCGGACGCTTATCCCTTCGTCCTCATAAATCCTGGCCGCGTCAGGGTGAATATTTTCCAGTAAGAGTACATTTATATTTCTGTTTTTCATGACTTTATCAGTAATTAACAGTTAGAGTAATATGATATTTTTTTGACGACAGGCATCGATCATTTCCTGAGGCCAGATACTCGCCTGCACTTCACCGATATGACATTTTCGCAGGTACAGCATACACAGGCGCGATTGCCCGATCCCGCCACCAATCGATAGCGGTAATTCGTTATTTAATATTCTTTTATGGAAAGGCAATTCCTGCTTATAATTCTCATTTTTCAGTGATAATTGCTTTAGCAATGCGTTTTTATCGACCCTGATTCCCATTGATGACAGTTCAATGGCGCTGTTCAATAAGGGATACCAAATTAAAATATCACCATTTAATCCGTGATAGCCGTTTTCGGTTTCCGTAATCCAATCGTCATAATCGGTCGCACGGGCATCATGAGGTTTTCCATTTTTCAGATCCGCTCCGATACCAATAACAAATACCGCTCCCTCCTTTTCACAGATTCGGTTTTCTCTTTCACGGGGAGATAAATCGGGATATAATTCTTCCAGCTCTTCGCTATGGATAAACGTAATGCTATCCGGTAATATTTCCCGGGGCAGTTGTGGATATTTGCGACAAACCGAGCGTTCTACTTTTTTAAGCACACTATAGATTTTTTTCACGATATACTTCAGGACATCTAACTTCCGCTCGTTCTCAGCAATGATCCGTTCCCAATCCCATTGATCGACATACACCGAATGTAAACTATCAAGCGCTGACTCGTCGGGGCGTATGGCATTCATATCGGTGTAAAGTCCTTCACCGCTGATAAAGCCATAATCCTTCAGCGCCTGCCGCTTCCATTTAGCCAGCGACTGAACGACTTCAGCCTGCTCATTTATACTGGATATGTTAAACTGAACCGGGCGTTCGGTTCCTGACAGATAATCGTTAATACCGCTGCTTTTTGTCACGAATATCGGCGCTGATACGCGATGTAAATTCAATTCAGCAGCGAACTTATCCTGAAACAGGCTCTTAATATACTTAATGGCCTCTTCGGTTTCCCGCAAATCCAGGAATGGATGGTAAGCATCCGGTAAATACAATTGTCCGTTATTAAATCGACTGTTTTTCATAATAAATTCGGTGTTTTTAAATATTAACTAACTACTGAAAAAGCCAAGTTGAAATATATCTAAATAAAATGAATTATTAAACCGAAACTTTTATATAAAACGTCAGTTTTTATCTGGAACGAGAAAATTACTATACTGTTTCAATAGCTGATCGGTTTCCGTGATGATATTCTGATATTTTTCAATTATTTGACTTTTGGCTGAATAAATATACTCGAGTAAATGATCTGGCGTTTCTGACGGTAATTCATCCTCATCCAGAACTTTTGGCAAATTATCAGTCAAATACAGGATATCGACGGCCAGGTCCCGCCATTCAAATTCCGAATCATTTAATACAATTTGATCAGCGATATTGAAATAATTCCCGATATTTTTTCCATCGTGATACCAGCGATACAGTGTATACGGCCGGTTAATCCAGTAAAACGCATAGGCGATCGATGATTGAGGCAATATTAATCCGGATACATTGTATTGTTTTTCCAGGACATATTTCAATATTCCAAATGATTGATTATTATAAATTAACTCGCAATCATAAACTCTGATATCGCCATTTATTAAATGCTTTTTTTCGAGTATTTTTTTCATTGTCCAATGATTTAGAAAAAGAGGTGTTCAATGAGGATTTTTATGCCAATTCCGATCAGAACTACCCCGCCAAATATTTCAATCCGTTTTTCAAAATAGCGCCCCAGTTTATGACCAATCAGCAGACCGATTGACGATATCAAAAATGTAATAATGCCGATAATCAACACCGGACTGATAATATGAATCTGCAAAAAGGCAAAGGTAACTCCGACCGCCAACGCATCGATACTCGTCGCTATCGACAAAATAAGTAAGGTTTTTAAATCCGTTGGATCGGCCACTGTTTCACACTTATCAGACGCTATTGCGTTATAAATCATCCTGATTCCGATAAAACCGAGCAAAATGAAAGCGATCCAGTGATCAAATGCTTCAATATAGGAACTGAAAAATCGACCAACACTCCACCCGATCACCGGCATAATAGCCTGAAATGCTCCGAAGGAAGCAGCAATTTTCATCGCATTCCAGCGTTTGGGCGACGGAACAGTAAAGCCACAGGAAATGGAAACTGCAAACGCATCCATAGCAAGACCAACCGCAATCACAAAAACAGACAGAAAATCCAATAGTTATTCCTTATCAGGTTCCTCTAATAATTTTTTCTGGAGCGGCTTTTTCAAATTTCCCTCTTTTTCCAAATCCACCTTGGCGATTTTTTCAAATTTGCTGGTTATTTTTCGTGTCGAGGTATGAATATCTTTTACATCTTTTTGAACAGTATCAATATGAGTGGAAAGTTTATCCCAGCGGCTTTGATAGCGGCTGAAATCCTCGGACAATTTGATGATTTCCTGTTGAATGA
>JAUSPJ010000227.1 GCA_030655795.1 Fidelibacterota bacterium
CGGGAAACTTACCGAGCTAGGAAAAACCCGGAAAAGGGGGACCTATACGCGTTTTCTGGCCGACGAAGAAATCTTTAAAAAACTACAGTGGGAATACGAGATTGTTGAACACCGTGTCAGAGAGTTAGCGTTTCTGAATAAAAATCTTGAAATGGTTTTAAAGGACGAGCGTGACGGAAACGAGCAGAAGTTTCTCTATAAAGGCGGTATTTCAGAATTTGTTAAGTATCTGGATGAAACAAGGCCATCGATTATTGGAAAACCGATTACTATTGATAAAGAACAAGAAAACGTTCCGGTAGATATTGCGATGCAGTATAATACATCTTATTCGGAAAACATCTTCACATTTGTGAATAATATCAATACAGTGGAAGGCGGTTCTCATCTGGTTGGATTTAAAACAGCCGTAACAAGAACGCTTAATAATTATGCACAGCGGAACGGACTTTTTAAGAAAGATAATTTTACCCTTTCCGGCGAAGATGTTCGGGAAGGATTGACGGCTGTTATCAGTATTAAGGTCCCCGAACCACAGTTTGAAGGCCAAACCAAAACAAAACTCGGCAATTCCGAAGTGAAGGGAATTATCGATTCGGTTGTAACCGAAGGATTGGCTGAATATCTGGAACAGCACCCTTCGGAAGCGAAAAAAATTATTGAAAAAAGTCTCAGCGCGGCCCGCTCCCGGGACGCGGCTAAAAAAGCCCGCGAGCTGACCCGCCGAAAAAGCGCTCTTGAAATTGGTAACTTACCGGGAAAGTTAGCGGACTGCTCCACTAAAGACCCCAGTCTTTGCGAACTGTATATCGTCGAGGGAGATTCTGCGGGGGGTAGCGCAAAACAGGGACGCGACCGTAAATATCAGGCAATTCTTCCGATCCGTGGTAAAATTATCAATGTCGAAAAAGCCCGGATTGATAAGGTCTTGAATAATAATGAAGTAGGAACAATTATTACGGCCGTCGGGACCGGTTTTGGCGAGGATGAATTTAATATTGATAAACTTCGCTATAATAAAATTATCATTATGACCGACGCCGATGTTGACGGAGCTCATATTCGTACCTTATTACTGACGTTCTTTTACCGCTATCTACCCCAGTTGGTCGAGGAGGGGCACATTTATATTGCCCAGCCGCCACTCTATAGGGTCTCTCCTGGTGGCCGTAAGGAATTTTATGCATATGACGATGATGAGCGGGACATATTAATTAAACGATATAAAAAAGAGGGCAATTCAAAAATCGACGTTCAGCGCTATAAAGGTCTTGGGGAAATGAATCCGGAACAGCTCTGGTCAACCACGATGGACCCGGAAACCCGAACTCTTGTAAAAATCACGATTGAAGACGCCTCACAGGCGGACAGAACCTTCTCAACACTGATGGGTGGCGACGTTGAACCAAGGCGGAATTTCATTCAGAAAAATGCAAAATATGTTAGAAATTTGGATGTCTAAAAAATGAGTAAACAGAAACAAGTAAATATTGAGTTTCAAAGAAATAAGATCATAGCTGTCAATATCGACGAGGAAATGCGTGACGCGTATCTGGATTATGCTATGTCGGTTATTGTGTCGCGAGCCCTTCCGGATGTCAGAGACGGCCTGAAGCCGGTTCATCGACGGATTCTTTACGGTATGTCGGGTTTAAGCCTGTCATATAACCGGCCAACGAAAAAATGTGCGCGCATCGTCGGTGAAGTGATGGGTAAATATCACCCGCACGGCGACTCAGCAGTTTACGATTCGCTGGTGCGGATGGCCCAGCTGTTTTCGATGCGCTACCCACTTGTGGACGGTCAGGGCAACTTTGGATCTATTGATGGGGACAATGCCGCGGCTATGCGTTATACCGAGGCCCGCATGAGCCGAATTTCAGGAGAATTATTAAAAGATATTGACAAGGAAACGGTTCGGTTTGTGCCTAATTTTGACGACTCGTTAACCGAGCCCTCTGTTCTCCCTGCGGCCGTTCCGCTGTTGTTGGTTAATGGTTCGAGCGGTATCGCTGTAGGTATGGCAACGAACATACCGCCGCATAATCTTACCGAGATAACAAATGCGATTATTTTTCTGACCGACAATCCCGATGCCACGGTTCAAGATTTAATGCAGTTTGTGACCGGGCCGGACTTTCCAACAGCGGCCATTATTCTGGGCAAGCAAGGGATAAAAAGTGCATACGAGACCGGGAAGGGGATTATTAAAATCCGCGCCCAGGCTTTTGTCGAAACAAGTAAAATTGGCAAAGACAGCGTTATTATTACCGAACTTCCATATCAGGTAAATAAAGCGAATCTAATTGAAAAAATTGCGAACCTGGTTCGCGATAAAGTAGTTGAAGGGATTTCAGATATTCGGGACGAATCCGACAAAGACGGAATCCGCGTGGTGGTGGAAATCAAACGCGACGCTATACCGGAAGTCGTTTTAAACCAGCTATATAGTCATACTCAGCTTCAGGACAGCTTTGGTATAAATATGCTGGCCCTGGTTGACGGTATTCCAAAACAACTGTCATTGAAAGAGATTCTCGGACATTATATTGATTTTCGTCACGAAATTATTGTAAAACGAACCCAGTTTGAACTAAACGCAGCCGAAGAAAAAGCGCACATTCTCGAAGGTTTAAAAATTGCACTGGACAATATCGACGAGGTGATCGCTATCATTAAGGCGTCTTCCTCTCCGGCCGATGCAAAAATTAACCTCATGGAGCGCTTTGAACTGTCCGACCGCCAGGCCCAGGCAATTCTGGATATGCGCCTGCAGAAACTGACTAGCCTTGAAGTCGAAAAAGTAGTTGCAGATTATAAAGAAACACTGAAGCTGATTGCCCGGCTGAAGGAGGTTTTAGAGAGCAAGCTGCTCCGCATGGAAATACTGAAAAACGAAATTTCGGAAGTACGGGAAAAATATGGCGACGAACGACGGACCCAAATTATTGAAGACGACGGTGAGTTTTCTATCGAGGACATGATTGCCGAAGAAGAGATGGTTATTACGATCACCCATAACGGTTTTATCAAACGCTTTCCGGTTGATATTTCCCGCCGGCAAAACCGTGGCGGAAGAGGCTCAACAGGCGCCCAGACCAAAGACGAAGATTTTGTCAGAAACCTGTTTATCGCCAGCACACACAATTATATGATGTTTTTTACCAACCGCGGTAAAATATACTGGCTGAAGGTGCATAAGATTCCTCGGGGCAGCAAGGCCTCCCGCGGTCGCGCCATTGTCAATCTGATCGAAACAGAACCGGGAGAACAGGTGCGTGCCGTATTAAGCGTCAAAGAATTTGATGATGGCCATTTTGTTGTCATGGTTACCAAAAAGGGAACGATCAAAAAGACAACTCTTTCGGCATTCGGGAATCCACGGAGAACGGGTATCCGGGCAATCAATGTGGGAGACGAAGATGATCTGATTGACGTTCGGTTGACCGACGGAAATCAGGATATTATCCTTGGAACATCCTATGGTAAATCAATCCGTTTTAAAGAATCTGACGTTCGATCCATGGGCAGAACCGCTGCCGGCGTAAAGGGTATTAATTTGCACGGCAAAGACAATTTTGTTGTAGGGATGGTCATTGTGAAACGGGAAGGCGGAACACTCCTGGCAGTTTCCGAAAACGGCTATGGAAAACGCACCGACATCATCGATTACCCGATAATTAAACGGGGCGGCGTCGGGGTTATTACGTTGAAAACAACGGCTCGGAACGGACTGATGGTTGCACTGCGTGAGGTGGTTGACACAGACGACCTGATGATAATCACCGAAAAGGGCGTATTGATCAGATTACCAGTTGCGATGATCCGGACTATCAGCCGGAACACACAAGGAGTTCGCCTGATTAAACTGGACGAAGGCGATTCTATTTCTGCGGTCACCAGAATTCTTGAATCGAACGATGAAAAAGAAAATGGCGATGATCAAACCGACCTGCTTGAGGAAGAGCTGGACGATTAGCAGACATTATAAACCGGGCGACACATTATGATTCCGGAAAAAAGGTTTCAAATAATATCCCAAAACCTTGAGACGATTAGGGAAAAAATGGATTCTTCTGCTGTTCTTTCCGGCCGAAATGTCCGGGATATTAATCTCGTAGTAGTAACCAAAACCTGGTCGCCCGATATTATTTCCGTGGTTATTGAAAACGGTATTTCCCAGCTCGGTGAAAACAGGATCCAGGAAGCGGCTCCCAAAATAGAGCAGCTGAACAGTAAATATAAGAATATAATCTGGCACATGATCGGACACCTACAGTCGAACAAGGCCGGCCAGGCAGTCGAAAAATTTAATTGCATCCAGTCCGTTGACTCTGTAAAAATCGCCCGCCGGATTTCAAATGCTGCGAAGGAAAAGAAAAAAACGATTGATGTTTTACTGGAAATAAACATTTCCGAAGAAATGTCAAAGTTTGGCCTTTCAACATCCGAAATAATCCCTGCCGCGGAAGAAATAATGATACTGCCATACTTGAACCTTCTGGGTTTAATGACAATCGGTCCGCTAACACCGGACAAACAAAAAATTCGCTCGTCGTTTAAGAAAATGAAAGGCCATTTTGACGATCTGGTGAATCGCTTCCCTGGTACTATTAATGTGCTGTCGATGGGCATGAGCGATGATTATGAAATTGCTATCGAAGAGGGATCGACAATGGTTCGCCTTGGAAGGGCCATATTTGGATATAGAGAACGTTGATTGGGGGTTAAGAAAATGATTCAAAAAAACGATATCCTTGAAAGAAAATTTAATAAAACACTGCGTGGTTTTGACCCCGTTGAGGTGAAATATTTTCTAGAAATGATTGCCGATGAATTTGAAAAACTGGAAGCGAGAATCACTAAACTTGAGCCGATTGAGAAACAGCTGAACGACATGAAAATCAAGTCTCCCGATGATTTGATAAAAGAGGCCGAACAAAAAGCCCAGAAATTAATTGCCGATGCGGAAAAGCTGGCATCCGACGTTATTGGCCGGGCCAAATTACAAAAGGAAAAGGAAATCGAAGAAATAACAGCGTTTCGAAATAAAAAGGATCGCCTCGTGAAATCATTGAACGATGCTCTTGGCAAACAAAAAGATTTAATAAATATGCTGAATAACATGACAGATGATCATGACGAGGAAAACGATCAAAATGACGAGTTGTTGTGAAAAACAGACAGCTCCGGGATATTGCCCGCGAATTTAAAAAGTTTCAATTTTCAGAAATACCGGCAGCTGCCGTCGTTTCTTCTATTGCAATAGAAGCCCCCGGGAAAATCATTTTTTCAAACAATGAAGCAAGCGTTTTAATTTCATCCGCTGATGAGAAAAAATTTATCTATTGGCAGATATATAAAGACAGTTTAAATATCTGGAAAGATATTTCAAGGATTGTTGCATCAACCGGGGTGAAAAATTTTATTTTTATTGGAAAATATCCGGAGATGAATGATAAACCTCCGCAGGCATACATTATCAAAGACCATATAAATCTGTCTGGCGAGAACCCCTTGATCGGCCCCAACAACGATGCTCTTGGCTCCCGCTTCCCGGATATGACGGAGCTCTATAATAAAGATCTGTCGACCCGGCTGAAAGCATGCTGTGAAAGCGCCGGAATAAATACCCGCGAGGCCACGCTTATGATTCCGCGGGATTTAAATATCAGAACAGAGCTGGAGCAAAAGATATTGATGCTCAGGGACGACATTGTTCTTTCAAAGGATGTTTTCGAGGGAGCCATTGTTGCCAAACATCAATCGCTGCGATCGGCCGGATTGTTTCTGTGTGAAACCGTATCCGGGCAACAGAAAAGCACGCTGCTGAACAATATTTTCAGAATGTTTTAGTATGGGAAAATCTCACCGTAATTGGCGGCATAAAGAATAATATATATTGTTTTTCTCGTCATACCACCGCGAAACAATCTCCGAATTTACAATTATTTCATCAAAGGATTGATGAGTTATTTTTGACTCAATGATATATTGATTGTCCCGCTTTGTTGCATGAATCGAACGCGCCTCAATTTTAATGTTTTTACCGAGATCAAAGCGGGCATATTCGTCGGCGTCCTTCCAGGCCCGGACCCAGGACGAATAGTTTGATACGATTCCGACACCGTAATTATATTGTTTTGAGTGTGGGGGTTTCGTCGTCCACTTCGGTCGCCCGCCCCATGCTTTGTCGTTTGAAGAGAAGCGAATACGCCCGTTAATTTTGGGGAAAGCGATCAGGATAAAATAGCATTCATCGGTAATGGAAGAATCAACCGGTATGTAATTATCATGAACATCGAAAACGGTATTCTCTTCATAGGATAATTCAAACGAGGGATTCATAAGCCGAAAGCGCCCATCGGCAAATTCCTCCAGATCAAAAACCAGGCGTGCCTCCCGCTGCTTGGCCAAATTGGAAATAGCCAGAGAAATTGCCGCTTCCCGGGCGAGGGCCTGATCGATATATTTTCCGGAATACCCAACCGCGAAATAAGTGCCCGTGGGACGTGTCGGGAGCTCTTCAAACCATTCGGGGATGATGGTTTGTGAAAACGAAAAAATACAAAAGCTCAGTACAGACAGTACTAAAAGGCAGCTTGTCATAGGTGGAAATGCCCGCCGCACGAGAGCGGCGGGCTTGATAGTTTACCGACCGACAGCATCGAGTTTTTGGATTTCTTTTTCCAAATCATCGAAACTGAGATTGGCCTTGGCCTCGTTATAAAGCGCTTTGCTCTTTTTGGCCTCGTTCAATGTTTCCTGAATCAGGCTGTTCAGATTGTATTCGGCCAGTGAATAGGCATGATACATCGAACCCTCGGTTTTCATTTCCCGTTTTACAATTCGGACGCCATTTAAAACATTGTTTGACACCTGCTTGCTTACGGACGAAGTAAACTCGAGCGCCTCAGCGTCTGCGCCGATTCCGCTTTCCTGCATGAAGTTTTTCAGCATATTAGACACTTTTACCTCGATTGTGCGGGAAACCGCATCGCGGGCGCGGGCATCGGCGGCTTCTTTCGCAAGCCCCATGCTCTGTTTGGCGGCATCGCCGGCCTCATAAATAGCGTCTTCGGCCATCGGCGGATTGAGATACCACTCCGGAATATCCTGCATTTTTGCTTTTGGCGGACCTCCGCAATTTACCAGCATCAGAGCCAGTGGAATTAACAGCGCAATTACGATTAACTTCTTCATTTTCTTTCTCCTTTCGTTTCTATTTACTTGTTTTCGGCTATTTGTAAAAAAAGGAACCTCTTTTCGGACATTTTTAAATTATTATATGACTTTTATTATAACCCGACGCATACAACATTTCACCACGCGGGAATTGGATAAAAATTTCTTTTCTATTTCGACAGACAAGTTCTCTTTGCATCTCACATCATTTTTTTAAAGGAATATCTCTAAATTCAGCTATAAAATCACCACAGTTTATTTGTAAAAGTGAAATAATTTCTGCCCTCTTTGTTATTTTTTCAAAGTAAAGAACGGTCTCAACAGGAACAGCAGATATCAGTTTCATAGTAAGTTGACCATACCCGAATGTATATTTCTTATTGGCAATTTTAACCCATGATATTATATATTCATTTCCTAAATCATCAAAAATTATTGTGTTAGGATTTCCGTATTGTACCGTAAAATTTCGATCATCTTCCTCATTGTTAGTAACTTCAAGGTAAAAGGCAACATCCCTGTCTAACAATTCGCATTTTTGTAGTTCGATTGTAAAACCATTTTTTCTCACTATCTTGGATAAAAGTGCTTTTTCTTCAAGAGCGGGTTTTTCAATAATTTTTTCTTCTATAGGCTGTTCGATAGCGGGAGACTTGATTCTTGAGAAAGGGATATTCTCGGCTATAGCTAACATTTCAGCAAGCTCCTTTTTGCTGATCTTTATTTTTTTATAAGAAGCATCAACAGCCTTTTTCTCAAGCTCATGCATCCCTTTTCCTTTTGCCGTCAGGCTGGCAATTTCTTCATTATTAGATAGATTTATCATTGATAATGATAGTTCAGATATAGCTACATATTGTTTCCCGCCATATCCCACTATTTCTTCGGTACTAATAAGTTCAACAACACCGCTTAATAAGACATTTGATTCAGGATTAACATTATGCCCCAATTCTTCAATATCACCGCTCAGACTACGCTCCACCGTAGTCAGGGTTTTACCTTTTTCATCTTTTATTTTTACAGCAAAAGTAAGTTTTTTCTCTTCACTTATTTTAAAACGAGCTACGCATTCGGCTTTATTTAAATATTTTCTATAAAGAGCAGGTAGCTTGTATAAATTCGGTCGGGCTATAATTTTTCCCAAGGAGGTTCCACTGGAATAAGTTGTCACATAACAGATGGCTTTTCCATACTGGTCGGTAGTTAACTTTTCTGCAAGATTGTCGTCGCCATATTCGATGATTAAAGGCATATTGGGAATAGGCGTAATATCCTCGGATGTCCCACGCCTATAAATAATCTGGAAAATAATTGGCTCCGATAAGGGCTTGCCCATCTTTCCTGTCTGGTTATCACCCGAAATTAAATTGACCTGAACCCCTGAGAGAATTTCTCTGATTTCAGAATTGATGTCTCCAAGCGAAATATCCGTGTCCAAGAAATAAGGGGTAGAAGCAACCGCATCATAAAAAGCTTTTTTAGAATAAAACGGTGTAATTATCTCTTGTGTATCCGTGTAGTTTTCCAGGGCTGCGAATATTTTCCCCTGCTTTATAAATTTCCTAGCATTGGTCGCCAAGCTTACAATTTGGCCCCATAGATGGTCCAGATCGGCTTTCAATCCGGCGGAATATTTTTCTCTGCTCAATACTG
>JAUSPJ010000228.1 GCA_030655795.1 Fidelibacterota bacterium
TAGCAAACTGTTTATACAGTGTGGCGGACAGTTCCGTCATCTTCTCCTCAAAGGGAATGCCGTCGTCTTCCACTTCCTCAGCGCCTACATAGCGTCCCGGCGTCAGCACATAGCCGTGGGATTTGATCTCATCCAGTGTGGCGGATTTCCACCAGCCTGGTTTGTCTTCATAATCGCCATCCGCATTCCGCCACTGGTGATAGGTATTGGAGATCGTGGCAATGTCATCAGCGTCCAGTTCACGATGGACCCGGTCGATGAGTTTACCCATTTTACGGGCGTCGATGAACAGCGTTTCACCGGAGCGGTCACGATAGCCGCGCTGAGGCTGGGCTTTCTTGGATTTGGTCACAAACCACAGGCAGACCGGAATTTGAGTGGTGTAGAACAATTGCCCCGGCAGTGCGATCATACAGTCCACCATATCGGCTTCAAGAATGGATTGGCGGATGTTGCCTTCACCGGAAGTACTGGTGGACATGGAGCCATTGGCCAGTACAAACCCGGCAATGCCGTTGGGCGCCAGGTGATGAATGAAATGTGAAATCCAGGCGTAGTTGGCATTGTTCACCGGCGGTGTGCCGTACTTCCAGCGCACGTCCTCTTTCAGCCGTTCACCGCCCCAGTCCGACATATTAAATGGTGGATTTGCCAGGATGAAATCGGCTTTGAGGTCCTTATGCAGATCATTCTGAAAACTGTCCGCCTGATGCTGACCGAGATCGGTGTCAATACCACGAATTGCCAGATTCATCTTCGCCAGCTTCCAGGTGGTGGGATTGGATTCCTGCCCGTAGACCGCAATATCGCCGAGCCGTCCGCCGTGTTCTTCTACGAAGCGCTCGGACGATACAAACATTCCCCCGGAACCGCAGCAGGGATCATAGACCCGTCCCTTGAACGGTTCGATTATGTTGACCAGCAGTTTGACGATGCACTGCGGAGTATAGAATTCGCCGCCGCCTTTACCTTCAGCCGCCGCAAAGCGACCCAGAAAGTACTCATAAACCCGTCCGAGGATGTCCTTGGAGCGGGAGTATTTATCACCAAGCCCGATATTGCTGATAATGTCGATCAATTGCCCCAGCCGGTACTTGTCCAGCGCCGGGCGGGAGTAATTCTTCGGTAAAACGCCCTTCAGACTGGGATTCTCTTTTTCGATGGCGACCATAGCGTCATCCACAAACTGACCGATAATCGGCTGTTTGGCCCCGGAACGCAGTTTCTCCCAGCGGGCTTCCTTCGGCACCCAGAAGATATTAGCGGCCGAGTACTCGTCCCGATCTTCCGGATCGGTGTAATCGGTTTTCTGCCGGGCTGCCAGGTCATCGTATTTTGCCTGGAAAGCATCGGAGATGTATTTGAGAAATATCAGACCCAGGACGACGTGCTTGTATTCGCCGGAGTCCATGTGACCCCGCATCTTGTCGGCCATTTCCCAGAGCTTGTTTTCAAAGCCGAGCTTGGCGCCGTTGCTTGTATTATTTGCCATGCTTTTCTCTCTTATAAAGTCATTTCAAACCGGGTTGATTAAAGTGCTGTCCGTTACAATCCGACCCGATTGCATTAATTGCTGGCGGATGCGTAAACGTTCCTACTCTTCCGGTGTAACAGACAGTATTCATTTTAAACTGTTCCCATTCATATTCGTCGCAGTGGTGCATTTTAACAACTGAAATAATAATAAGCAACTTAAAATGACAGGAGAAAACTCGTATAGGGGCTGGTATTTTACTTGCTCGTATTTTCAGATCGCGTTTTAGTAGGCTTTGCATATATACAAAGTGTTTTGGCGTACAGCGGGGAAACGCGGTAATAAGTATTCATATATAATGGGACTCCAAAGTCTTCCGTTTCGAGCCCCCGCCAGTATATATAGAAATTGTTAAATTTATGGGTAAGGAGCGGGCACCTACCCTAAATAATACCGCAACCCCGAGCAGGCTCTCTACCGGACACGCAAACTTTTAGTGATCGCACAAAATACTGTCACCCTTTATCTACCCAGTCATGGAACACGTAAAACAGGTATGTTTTTCGTCGAGAGTAAACGGCTGTACTAATATTCAACTACTATCTAAAAGGGTCTGTTTTCAGTATAAAAAGGGCTCCCTGAACCCGGTCAGTTACGGAAAACCCAGTGTACATACTGAATTAATATAATAACCAAAATGGAGGTAGTCATGACTTCACGCGCGACGATCCGGCATCTCAATGTTCCCTTATCTGAAGATGATGGCAGTCTCATCTTTGGCGAACCAGTCCCAAATCCGGACATGAAAGACCCGGATGAAAAGCGTTTCTGGACCAATGATGATATTGTGGCAGATTTTCAGGTGGTGCAAGATTTCAATATCGATTCCGGAATTCCCCACATTAACGATACTGTATTTATCCCGGAAGACGGCATTGAGAATTATCTGGATAATTGTACAGTTTTAAAAGCAATTCCCTATCTCGGTAAAGAGGGGCAATTCACCAAATCCCTTTGGGCGATTCTCAACTAACCCCCACATCACAGCCCGGATATGTAGCGATGCCTCCGCTGCAATCCGGGCTCCGCCCATTCCGGGAGAAATAGAATTAAATAGATCAATTTATTAGAGAAAACGTCCGCTCCCGGCCACACCTTTTATCGAAAGTAAATGTCGTCCGGGCATCATGACCTAAAGCTTCATGACCAATCAGGTAATCGGCAAAGTCAGCGCTCCCGGACTGGAAAGACGCGAGGGCATCACGAATTAATCCGGAATCAACAAATTTAAACTGCGAGCTGGTCAACAGCATGGAAATTGTTTTAATAATGTCCTCTTTGGAGACTTTATATCCGCCTTTTAGCACCCAAACCAGTTC
The DNA here is from genome assembly GCA_030655795.1 of Fidelibacterota bacterium. Taxonomy (GTDB): domain Bacteria; phylum Fidelibacterota; class UBA2242; order UBA2242; family UBA2242; genus B118-G9. Next base: position 2,854 of record JAUSPJ010000228.1, read on the forward strand.
AGTCAGGACAATATTCGAGATATAAACTGACTCCCCGGAATCTTCACATGATTCCAAGAGTTTGACCGCCTGTTGATACTGCTTTTCATCGTCCCGAACAAAGAAACGCACCAGCACATTGGTATCAACGGCAATCACGGTTTCACCTGCCGGTATAATTCTGTCTGGATACTCTCATCCATTTGCTCGTCCGTAAGGGGCTTGGCTTGTTTATAATCCGAAAGTAGTCCACCAAGCCTGGTAATACTCTGCTGGGGTACTTTAATAAAAACTTTACCAGAATCCGTAATTTCAAAATCTATTGTATCAGACTTACCAATATGCATGAAATCCCGCACCGGCTTGGGTATAGTCACCTGGCCTTTGGATGTAATTGTCGCTTTCATATCAACACTCCTTACATATAATCAAATATCAAGATCAATGTAAGGATTACTATAAATCCATGCAAGCAAAACTTAATAAAGAAAGGAAATTTAACCATGACCATCGAACCCCATTTCACAAACATCCAGCTGATCGCCCGGGAAACCGGCGTCAGCGAAAATCAGATTGAATAACTGCCTGGCGAGTCTTATCCCTGTGGTATTCGGAATTGCTGTTACCACATGATTTATGCAACACCGGAAGGACTATTTGCAGTCAATTACCATTGCGGCTGCGAATATCAAACCGTACCGGTATCCTGCAACGCCAGGTCGATTATCTTAGCCGCTCTCTGGAATCCTGGCTAATGGCTTCCAACCAGAAAACCGCTAACCTGCCCCACGGCGTTTTACAGTTCAGGAAAAAGCTGGTCCGTGTCGAAGTGCTGAAGGAGAAAACATGAACTACACGCATTACGATTTTGAGGGTTTGTGGTTTGATACGTTTAAAAAGGTACTAAGCCTGAACGTCGAGATGAACAGTGTTGGTCTCGACAAATCCCAACTGAAGGAAGTGGCTACCAGCATCTTCATCGCTAAGAGCCAGCGGGGCATCGTCCGTCCGGAAATTGAGGACGATCTACCGTGTAAGAATCCAGCTGAGTTTCCTGCTAACAACCGTGGAAATGGAAACGGTATATCTGGTTTCGGAATCCAGATTGCCAGCCCAAAACAGATCATAACGATCAAGGGATTGCTGAAGAATCCAAAGGTCAATCCTAAAGAGCGGCAACGGATTCAGGATCTGTTGGCTGAGCCTGAGGTGGATAAAACCTAGGCTTCAGCGATTTTTGATTATTTCCTCGGTGAAACTGAGAAGCGCGGCAATCCGTGGGTAAAAATCACTGAGGGAGCCCTGGCTAATCGCTAATTAAAAGAAGGAGGTGAATTAAAAGCGCCCGGGATCATTGCGGTCTTGGGCGCTTCTCATAAAAAAGTTACACCCTGGTTACACCCTAATTGCATTAAAACCTGGTAAAATCTGCTAAAATCTGGAATCGGGAGGCCTAGACATTTTAATCTAAACTTTAAGAATATTTTCTTTAACCAGATTGTGTTTTTTCGACGGAAAACGTAATAAAAAACCCAGCATCAGCCGGGCTTGATTTATGTTGTGAAAATTGGTGAGTGCAGTCCCGACTGGTCGGGACGACCCACGGCTTAAAAGAACGTAGGGCGCTCGTCGTGAAAAAATAAAAGTGTGCTATAACTGTGCAGTTTTTTTGTCTACTCCTGTCTACTCCTGTCATATCAAAGATCAAAATCCTGATAAAAAATGAGTGTGGGAACAGTAAAAGAAAAAGCCCGGTTGTTGAAGATCGGGCTTTTGGGTATACTGTTACATTCTTGACTATTTAATAAGCACTTCTTTACCGCTGAAAAACCATCTGCCTGAACCCGGTAAAAATACATGCCGGTACTAACATTTCGAGCATCCCAATTTACCGAGTAGAATCCAGGTTCCTGTGTCTGGATCACGAGTCTTTCTACTACCTGGCCATTCATATCGTAGATGGTCAGTGTTACTTGTGAGGTCTTTGGAATGTCATATTTGATTGTAGTAATAGGATTGAAGGGATTGGGGTAATTCTGGTTCCGTGCATAAGCATAAAGCAGTGATCGGGTTGCTTTAATACCAACCTGGCCGCTTACGGTAAAACGCCAGACCCTTGGCATTTACCCTGCCGGTTCCATCTGGCAACACCCGCGGCCAGGCAATTGATAAGCGGTATGCATTCACGCCAAGTCCCGCCATCAATTGCACATCTTCATTCCAGCGATGATAATGATCGGGCCCAACATCCGCGCTATCGCCATTTTTTATCGCCCCGGGCTTTCGGCAAAATTCATCC
>JAUSPJ010000229.1 GCA_030655795.1 Fidelibacterota bacterium
GTCAATTTTCAGTGCAAAGGATTCAGCAAGCCGGAAAATACCGTCTTTCAGAACGATTTCTTCGGGTACCGGCATTAAATTAAGCGTATTTTGCGGGTTGCTATTTACGACACTCATTGATAATAATATACACACAATTATGAAAATTCCAGTATGCTTTTGCATCGACATTCTTCCTTTCTTAAAACATTCGATCCCAGGGCGGCAACAGGATTGGTTTTTGCTTCAGCGCCTCTAACGCTTCCGGCGATAAAAACTTTTTAAGAACAACCAACCGAAACATGTATTCGTCAAACCATTCATCGGTCATGGTCAGGAAGCCGTTGTGTCCGGCATCTTCTCCCCAACTATTTTCCAGCAACCACTTTGTCACAGAACCGTTTGCCGAGGTATCAAGTCCAACCAGAGTCATTCCATGGGTTGAACCGCTCTCATAACTAAATATACGTTACGCTTTAGTCATATCAAACGAAACGCCGTAAACCGCCTCGTAATCGAAAAGGTTCATCGCCAGTACGCCCTTTTCCTTATCAAGTTGCTTGCCCACGTCGCAGGAAAAATACATCGGTTCATCGGCTAAAATCGAGAGTTTTGCGAATTTTTTAATTTCGGCGACAGGCAGATTAATAAATGTCCAGTTGGGACTTTCGAAACAGTTGCGATTGTATTTGATTTCATAAAGTTGATAGTATTCTTTGCTCGGATCGTCTATGAGCATGACATAATCGTCTAATGGCGCACCGATCACTTCTGTATAAAATTGTTGTGGGGTGTAATTTTTTCCAACTATGAGACTGTCATTTTTATCGATATACCGCCAGGTGAATTTGGTGGGCGGCGTTCCCAGAGAAATAACAAGAATGCGATAAATCTCGGCTAACATATCCGGTTTTTGCTTGCGATTGAATTTCTCGCTTTTGCCTTCGGTCTGCCACTGTCGAATCTGCATCCCCTGGGCCCGTAATTTCCGGCGTGTCAGCCGGCTCATCATATGGGTGTTTTCACTGTTATAGGATTCCGGCATAGTTTCCTTGGGAACGACACCGTATTTGGTAACAAGACTCGGCATCATAGTCCAGACACCGCCGTCACCAATCGGATTTTGAAACAGCCACTGGACTTCGCGGTCATCGATATCCTTGTCCTTGGTAGTAATGACGGACTCGAGAAAAAGATTGGCTTTTTCCAGTTGGTCCCAGAAAAACAGGTAGCTTTGGGAAAACTCAAACTCCTTCAGATTGTACTTCTCGACGACTTTTGGCCGTAAAACATTCAGCGCCGTAAAAAGCCAGCACCGCCCGGAAGATTTTTGATTGGTAATGGTTGACACAGGAATTTTATGGGCAAAATGATGATCGATGTCGTTCAGCGCTTCCCGATTTCGGGCTAATGCTTTAACATCATTGTTGGATACGGCGTTTTGCATTGCCCGGGTGTAATTGTCCATTTCCACAGATGCCTGAATTTGATTCAGTAAATAGGGAGATATTTGTTCTTTCTGGGCTGACAATGTAATAAATCCCAGAACTATTAAACCTGTGCCGAATGTAGCAAGACGATTCACAATTACCTCTCAGAGTTTTTCAAATTTTTCATGAAGCCGCCTGGCGGCCTTTTGACTTTCTTCAAGGATGATCTCTTCATCCAACGTGAGAAATGTATAATTGTTGTAGATAAACCGGCCCCTGGTCATCACCATCTTTGCCGGTGTGTGTTGCATTCCCCAAAGCAGGTGCTGGAGATAGTTATCGCCGGTTACGGGCGTTGCCGGAATATAGTCGAATACCACGACATCGGCATTGGAATCCGTTTCAATAACCCCCGGTTTTCCGTTAAAATAACGCCCGGCAAATTCAACGTTTCCCTGCATTAATGTCCTAATATAATCTGATAATTTGGCAAAATCGACGTCTGGACTATTGTATCGGTTAAATTCAACATTGAGCGCCTGCAATACGCCGATACCTGCCCCGGATGTGCCAATGCCCTGCCTTATATCTGATTGCAACAACGCTGTTTGGTTATTTTGAAAGCCCGGAGTCTGTACAAATGTGGCGCCGCTTTCTTGAAGAGTTTTCAAGTCGTCGTTGCCCAATGGAAACCCGCCGGAAACCAATGACTTTGAATTAATTAAACTGAATGAAGCCAGGCGTTTGAGATTATTTTCGGCTCCCAATTCAATGTGAAAACCGCTTGTATCGCCAGCGGCTTCAGCGATCAGAGTCAGCGCCCTGTCGGATAATTGTCCGGCGACCTGGATCCCAAACATGCCGCGAACCCCAGGGTCCAGACTGCTATTCCTGATAAAACTGCGGTTCTCTTCCAGTGAGCGGATAAATATATCGTCGCCGTTGCGTTCAGATATTTCGTAGCTGAGAACAGCCTGAATCCCGGATCGAGAGACAAGCGATTCGATATTTTCAAGGATTTTAGAGATAGCCAGCGGCGATGAGTGCAGGTCAAATACCGTGGTAATCCCGGTTTTGATGGAGTTGAGAATACCGACCAGGGTTGCCAGTTGAACCATATCATCATCGAGGCACAGATCGTATTTCCACCCGAAATTTTCCAATTGAGCAGAGCTTCCGTTATTTGGATTATAAGAAGGCAGACCCAGTGCAAAACTTCTGGAAAAATGATGGTGCAGATTGATTAAGCCGGGGAAAATGACACACCCCAGAGTGTCATAAACTTCAATATCGACGGTTTTGGGAATATGCGCAAAGACAGACTCTTCTGTTCCGGCGGCGACGACTTTGCCTTTTGAGATAAAAACCGCGCCGTCTTCGTAAATGTTTCCTTTGCCGTTGTAGAGGGGGCCACCGTAAATAACGATCGGCCGGGCTTCTGATTTTTCCGGTGATGTTGGCAATTCAGGGGGAATAGTATTCATTGGGCGCCTAATTTACTATGAAGTGTTGGAAATTGATAATGCTCGCCATACATGCGTGAATACCGTAATTATTGGAATTTAGAAATGAATAATGACAGTGTCTATTTCTGCTGAAGCTCCCTAAAAATTTACCCGGTCAATTTCGCGGTTTTGGTCGATGTCCGCATGAATCTTGCAGCGTTCGGTTGGCTCAGTGCCCTTGATAAAGATTTCGGTTTCAATCGGACAATATTCAGAGGGCAGCAATTTGGTTTCTTTGCAGATTTCAACGTTGATGATATTGGCCGGACGATCAAAGGATTTATTCTTCCAGTCTTTGGCTTTATGGGCGTCCCGCATGAACCGGGCCCAGATCGGCAGCGCGGCCTTAGCGCCGGTCTCCTTTGGACCGAGAGACACCGCGGGATTGTCAACGCCAACATAAACACCGGCGACTATATAGGGGGTATATCCCACAAACCAGGCATCGCTGGCATCGTTTGTAGTACCGGTTTTTCCGCCGCTGGTGTGATTAAAACCGTATTTCCAGCTGGCGCTACCACCGGTTCCGGCCTTCATGTTGGTTTCCAGTAAATTGGTGACAAGGTAGGCAACGTCTTCGCTAAATACATATTCCTGCCGTGGCGTATAGCTGGCAATGGTGTTGCCGTAGCGGTCTTCGATTCGGGTGACAGCGATGGGCTCCACCCAGATTCCATGGTTGGCAAAAATGCTGTATGCCGATGTAATTTCCTGGGGAATAACAGCCGCGGTTCCAAGAGCGATAGCATCGACGGCCGGAATATAAGTGGTCAGGTGCATTCGCCGGGCGGTTTCCACAACGGATTTGGGCGAAATGAGTTCCTGGACGATTCGCGCAGAGACAAGGTTCAGGGAGCGCCGGACACCTTCTCTGAAAGTCGTCGGACCTCCGGTTGAATAATCAAAGTTGTGAGGGCGCCAGATTTCGCCGCCTTCCAGGTAGACAACAATCGGCTGGTTGAGAAGTTGAGTGGTGATTGGAAAACCGTTGTCAATAGCCGTGGCATAGACAATCGGTTTGAAAACCGAGCCGGGTTGCCGTTTGGCCTGGGTTGCCCGGTTGAATTCGGATTCGTCATAATTACGGCCACCGATCATGGCCAGAATTCGGCCGGTGGATGGTTCCAGAGCAATTAACGCTCCCTGGACAATGAGGGAATAACGGAGAGAAGGTTCCATCGGAATTTCACCGCGGACCATCGCCTGAACTTGTTCGACTGTCAGCGTGGAATCTTTACCAATAATGGCTTCAATATATTTTGGATCGGACAGAAGCCGGGTGTTCAGAATGTCCTGTTGAATTTTTAAATGTCGCTGAAACGACGAGTCGGCAGCTTCCTGTATTTTGGTATCCAGGGTCGTATAAATAGAGAGTCCGTCCCGGTAGATATCGATGCCCAATTTTTCATCTTCCCGCTGCAGCCAACGCCGAACCTGTTCAACGAAGTACGGAGCAATTGTTGGCACTGGATCGGGGCGCTGAACCTGGATCGGGGCATTCCGGTACAAGGCATATTCTTCCCGGGTCAGGTAATCCTGCTCCATCATGCGGTATAAAACCAGGTTTCGCCGCTGAAAGGCGCTGACCGGATTGTCAAGCGGAGAATAGCGCCTTGAATTTTGAATGATGCCGGCCAATAACGCACACTCATCCACCGAAAGATCTTCAGAAGATTTATCAAAATAGCGCTTTGATGCAGCCTGGATACCGTATGCACCGTGTCCCATCCAGCTGTGGTTGATATACATTTCGGCGATTTCTGTTTTACTGTACATTTTTTCGATTTGTAATGCCGTCAACAATTCTTTGATCTTTCTGGAAATCGTCTTATCAAAACCGATCGAATCATATAGAATCCGTGCTAATTGCTGAGTGAGAGTACTGGCGCCCTGTTTTTTACTGAGGGTTAAAATGTCCAACACAATTGCCCGTGAAAAGTCCCGCAGACTGAGGCCCCAATGTTTTTCGAACCGGGAATCCTCAATCGCAATCACCGCATCGACCATTGCCTGTGGGATTTTATCAACGGTTATATATATTCTATGTTGAGTATATAATTCATGTAGAACCTCACCATCTGCTGAAAAAACACGTGTTACCAATTCGGGATCAATATTCTGAAGCTGCTCAATAGAGGGCAAATCCCGGGAAAAATAGGACAACAGCCCAAGGGCGGCAAAAGAGCCGACGACATAGATTACTAATGTATACAGGATGGCTGCTTTCCAGCTGAGAATCTTCTTGTGTCGGTCTGCTCGTCCCATAGCGATGCGAAAATTACGGTTTTTCTGCTTTTTTTACAATGGTTATGATGAGTTGAAATCGTATTGTTATTATATGGAAAATTCCGGTTTATGTTTCAGAATTGACAATCGCAACAATCAAATTGCTCATGTAATTGGAATATGGTTTTTTAATCTCATCAGCCACAGCCTGAACCTCTGCGTGAGTCAGGGGTGTGGCACTGATTCCGGCGGCCAGATTGGTTACGAGACTGATGCCGAGGATATTTAGACCGAGATGAGCGCCCATGATAAGTTCCGGGACCGTGGACATCCCGACCACATCAGCGCCGAGCTCGTGAATGATCCTGACTTCCGCATGAGTTTCGTAACTGGGCCCGGTGGTCCAGCAATAAGTCCCTTCGTGAAGTTTCAGACCGGCCTTCTGAGCCGTCTGTTTTGCTATTTGTGAGAGATGTTCACAAAAGAATGTCTCAGGAAGCTGGTCGTTTGGAAGAATATCTATCTGAGTAAAATTGATAAAATTATTCAGCAGGACCAGATCGCCCGGTTTTAATGCAGGATTCATACCGCCGGCGGCATTCGTCAGGATGAGATTTTTTATACCGAGCCGTTCAAGCAATTGCACATAAAAAGTAATTTCTGCGGAGGATTTTCCCTCATAAAAATGCGAACGTCCCTGAATGGCTAACAGGCTGGTGGTATTAATTTTACCGAAAATCATTTTTCCTGCATGTCCCACAACGGTCGGTCGGGGAAAGTGAGGAATGTCCTGGTTATTCAGTACGACTGACGGCTCGAGTGTATCGGCAAAATATCCCAACCCGGAACCCAGTACAACGGCGGTACTGGGAATCTCTGAAAGATATGACCGGATATATTTTTCAGCTTCTTTTAAATGGGCTTCTTTTGCAAAGGGATTCATAACCACCATCAATATAATCAAAATTACACAACCGGCAAGTTATTCAGAATCATTGGAAGCAAGTAAAAGTTTGTGGGCTCACCTGTAGTTTTCATATTTTTTTGATGTTTCACTCCACAACTGATTCAGTTTTTTACTTCTCAGTGCCAACAAATTGTTGATACCCTCATGACTCCCCGCCTGTTGGCGGACAGGCAGCTCATGCCTTGTTTTTTGCATCGTCTACCGATATGAATGCCAATATTCTTCTCAATGCCTCCCGATCCATTACGATTATCACTGGAATAATTAATACTGTCTTGATTCTGAGACAGATAGTTCAGTAAATCGGTCTCTTCCTTGATCGTCAGATTCTTTGATTGCAGCATCCCATGGATTGTCTCAATTAATCTTTCAGATGATTGATTATAAATAGTCTGGGTTATAATATCCATTTCGTCATCATTCTCCGATTTATCGGGGCTGCAGGCTTTCTTCAGGTAATACAAATCCAGGCGTTTCTCGGCCTGAGGAAAGACATATTCGGCGCTTGTTCGCAACCCTGATGAATCGGGGCGCCATCACTTAAAAATATCTTCTTTCCGCTATTCGGCAGGCCGCGTTTTCGACAAAAGGCATAAAACCGTTCACTAAATACAGCACTGCTATCAGCAGACGAATAGACCGCCTTGTCCATTAACCGATAACGGGTTTTCCCGATCTGCCGAATATCACGGTACATGATCCCACTCTTGACTTCAAACCGTTCCTCGCCTGGTTCGCGACTACCCACCATCGTACCATCCAACTCAACATAGACCGGCAGTCGCGGCTTATGGTTATATTGCCAGTCCTTAGGATATGAATCCCGGGCCTCTTCAAATATCCGATTACGTTCCGCTTCATGAATAACACGCTCTTCCAGTCCTTTCCGTCCGGCGGCTGCCGGAATGCCAGAGCCCTTTGCCACTGATCTTTACACCCAAAATCTCTTGCACTAAACGGCTGCTGCGGGCATAGGGTATTTCCGTACTTAAATCAACCCAAAAACACCATACAAGGTAGTCTTTTAATAATTTTAAACCTCCCTTTGATTTTAGATTAATCGTTTTAAAATAAATCATTATTTATATACGCTAACGACTGAGCTCAGCTGCCGCCAATAGTATGGAGCACAAACTTTGGAAAACCACTTGCTTTAATGCGGGGCAGAACCTTTCAAAAACCGCCCCGACTTGTCGGGGTCAGGTGGAGTGACTGGTTAAATGCTGTTTATCCTTTTTTTCGTTAAATCAGGTTTTCTCTTTCCATGAAGCACCGCAAGCACTATTATCTTTTCTGCTTTAACAAGATAAATGATTTTGTAAGGAAACCTCTTGATAAGGTGTTTTCTTGTTCCCTTGTATTCAATCGGATGAATTTCGGGATTTCTCTTGATGAAGTTTAATCCTGCGTCAACCTGCAAAAGGAAATCATTTCCTAATCCTACCCTGGTATCTTCATACCAGGAAAAGGCTCCTTTTAAATCCTCTTCTGCTTCAGGCCTGACAATGACAGTATATTTCATTGCCTGCTCACGATTTTTTCGTAAACATCTTCCCAGGGAGAACCTGATTCGGGGTTTTGATGATAATGTTCCAATCGCGCATCAATTATCTGTTTTTCCTCTTCGGTCAGTTCAAAAGAATTTACTTTTGCAGTTATTGTATCCCAAATATCTTCTACCAATTGAATTCTTTCAGGTATAGATAATTCAAGCGTGTCATTTGCAGTTATTGTTTTCATATCATTTCTCCTTTTATATATTTGCATTTAACATATATATTAGACGCCTTGTTTATCCCCAATTTTTTTCCTACTAATATGAAAACTTTCATAAATGTAGGAAACTTTTCCTAATATTATGAAATGTTTATTTTTACCTATCAGTTTCACTTTTGTCAATTTAAGCTTTTTCTCATGAATTGTCAACGATTCGCTCGCTCAATGTATGAGGCAATAAAGAAATAACTCTTTCACATATATTTGTCATTGAGTTGTTCTTTTATTGAAAATGATATCTGTTGTGTTAATTTATGTTAGGTTTTTTTGTTATTAAGGAGTGAATTTTATGAAAAACCGAATATTTACACTTGCCATCGCACTAATTCCAGTATTTTTTTCAATTGCTTGTGTCGGTGGGGCAAAAAATGTCAAGCCGGGCATTGATGTATTGTTGGAAGAAGAGCTTGATCTTCTGAAAGGAAAACGGGTCGGCCTGATTACCAATCCGTCCGGCGTCAATTCACAGATGGAATCGACAGTTGATCTGCTCTATAATCATCCGGATATCAATCTGGTGGCGCTGTTCGGGCCGGAACACGGTGTCCGCGGGGACGTTACTGGAGGTTTTAAGGTCGATGATTTTGTTGACCCGAAAACCGGCGTACCGGTTTACAGTTTATACGGAAAAACTCGGAAGCCGACGCCGGAAATGCTGAAAAATGTGGACGTCCTGATTTATGACATTCAGGATATCGGATCCAGGGCTTACACTTATATCTATACTATGGCGCTCAGCATGGAAGCGGCCGCCGAACAAGGGAAACGCTTTGTTGTGCTGGACCGCCCAAATCCATTAGGCGGGAACCTGGTGGAAGGTCCGGTACTCGACACGGCCTTCAGTTCCTTTATCGGCCTCTACCCCATTCCCTTTGTGTACGGACTGACCGTCGGTGAACTGGCGCAGCTGTTTAATTCGGAATTTGACATCAATGTCGACCTGACGGTTGTTCCGTTGAAACACTGGAAACGCGAAATGACCGGTGATAAAACCGGTCTCGAATGGGTCATTACTTCTCCTCATATTCCTCACAGCAAAACAGCACTTTTCTGTGCGGCAACCGGATGTATCGGAGAATTATATACAATTGACATCGGCGTAGGCTACACAATGCCCTTTGAACTGATTGGCGAAGAGTGGATGAATGCCAATCAACTGAGCGAGGAGTTAAATTCATATCAACTGCCGGGGGTTTTCTTCCGTCCCCTGCATTATAAACCCTATTATTTTACCCGTGAGGGAACCCAGCTTCAGGGCGTTCAGATTCATGTCACCGATGTCCAGGAATTCAAACCGATGTTGACCCAGATTCACATATTGTGCGCCATCCGAAAACTGTATCCTGAACAGTTAATATTTGATACAAATCGCACCGGCATGTTTGACAAAGCCATGGGAACAGACAAAATCCGCCAGGAGATATGGGATGGAAAATCAGCCGGAGAGATTATTGCTGAATGGCAGAATGGTCTT
>JAUSPJ010000230.1 GCA_030655795.1 Fidelibacterota bacterium
TGATGAATGGGATCATAAGCTGTCTAAGGATGATAAGAAAATGATCAAAGATGCACTCGATTTCATCGGGTTGAAAGCAGGCTTTGGCGCCGAGTATTTTTTTAATGAGCATGTATCTATCGGCGGTGAGTTCGGATTGAGGCTTTTATTTAATAGTTATAAGGATGAAGGCACTGATGAAGATATTTATAATGGTGTTGTTGAATACAGAAGAAAGTGGAAAGACCAGTTATCTGCAACACTTGGCGTGACTTATACATCATTTTCTTTAAATTTCATTCTGTAGGATAGAAGCATTGCCATAATCAGACATCTGCAAATAAACTCATTACCACCTCGGGTGAAATGTTCGATGTTGTTCAATCAGGTATTCCCGGTCCAGATGGGTATAGATTTGAGTGGTTGCAATATCGGAATGTCCCAGCATTTCCTGGACGGCCCGGAGATTTGCGCCGCCTTCCAGCAGATGTGTGGCAAAAGAATGCCGGAAGACGTGGGGACTGACCTGCTTCCTGATTCCGGCAAGCTTCACGTACTGCTGAATAATTTTCCACACTCCCATGCGGGACAGCGGCGTTCCCCGCATATTTAAAAAGAGAATATCACCGCTCTTCGTCGATCGTAACAGCAGCGAGCGCACGGCGCTAATGTAATTCTTCAGATATTTCCTGGCACGGTCGCCAAAGGGAATAATGCGTTCCTTCGAGCCTTTTCCCAGCACCCGGATCACGTTATGCTGGAAAAAGACGTTATTCATTTCCAGAGTTGTCAACTCCGACACGCGCACACCGGTCGAATAGAGCATCTCTATAATTGCCCGGTCACGGATACCTTTATTCGTATTAACATCGATTGTGTCCATGATCGCTTCGATCTCGTTCAGATCCAGGATTTTGGGCAGCCTGGCCGGTATGCGCGGGGACTGGAGCAGTTCCGCCGGATTGGTCTGGACAATATTCTCTCCCATCAGGAATCTGTGAAAAGAACGAATCGAAGAAAAGTTCCTGGAGAGACTGCTGGCGACAAGCCCAATATCCGTCAGAGTATTGATAAATTTCTGAATAACCTTGATATCGATCTGATCCGGACGCTTTATTCCCTCTTCCTGAAGAAACTGGCAATAACGGCCCAGATCATTCCGGTAAGCGTCGAGAGTATTTCCGGACAGATTACGTTCTATAGTGAGATAATTGATAAAATCTTGAACTAAATGTTGCATTCACAGAATTAAAGCAATTTTCCTCAAAGAGACCTTCTCATGAGGCAAAAGTTTTGTCCTATGTGACGAAATTCTTTGATTATGCGGATATATTAACCACCCCTTTCTCACAGAGACTCCTGGTGGAGTAATCCCCTTCCGGCAGCTGCCGAAGGAAAGAGGGGAGGTTACAAACTTTAATTATAGGACATTTCTTTTGTTTCAAAGAGACTTCCGGTGAGGCAATTTGGTATATTTATCACTTACGGGCAATTACCGACTGTTCCAGAAGATCACATAAGATATGTCCGATAGTGATATGGGCTTCCTGAATCCGCTGCACGCTGTCAGACGGCACAATAATACTGAAATCTGCGATTTGTGCCATTTCGCCGCCGCTGCCACCAGTCAATGCCACCGTCTTGAGACCATTTTCGGCGGCATAGTTCATCGCCTGAATTACGTTTTTTGAATTACCGCTGGTACTGATTCCAATCAGGATATCGCCGGATCTTCCAAAAGCTTCCACCTGCCGAACGAATACAGTAGCGAAATCGTAATCATTCGCCAGAGCCGTCAATGTCGATGTGTTTGTCGTCAGCGCCAAAGCCGGGATGGCTTTACGTTCTTTGTTTAAGCGGGCAACCAGTTCAGCCGCGATATGCTGGGCATCGGCGGCGCTGCCGCCATTTCCACACAGTAGAATCTTCGCACCCTCCGCAACCGCCGCAATCAGCATTTCGGCAGCATCGGCAATGCTGTCACTGCAACCGGCTGACAACGCCTCTTTGACCCGGGCGCTTTCGAGCAGCTGTTGTTTTATTTCTGATTGAATGGAGTCCCGGGAAATAATCGCTGACACTAGGAATTTTCCTTAATATGGACAGCCCGGGCAAATTCGTTGATGAGTTTTATATTTTCGGAATCATCGTAAATATTTCCGGTAACAATAAATGTCGCTCCGGCCTCGGATTTCAGGCGGGCCTCTTCAGGTGTCCGGATGCCGCCGCCAACGATTACCGGAATATCAATATAACTTGATACGGCTTTTACAATCTGATTCGGAATGGACCGCTGAGCGCCGCTGCCGGCTTCCAGATACACCGTGCTCATTCCCATATACTGCGCTGCCAGGGCATGAGCCATGGCAATTTCGGGTTTGTTCACAGGCATCGGTTTTGTATTGCTCATGAACTCCGCGGTTGTCGTCTGTCCGGATTCAAACAGCATATAGCCGGTGGAAATCGGTTCGATATTCAATTTTTTAATCGTCGGAGCAGCGATCACATGATCGCCGAAAAGCAGGTTCGGATTGCGACCGCTGATAACCGATAAATATAAAATGGCATCGGCTTTACAGGATAACTGCTGCAACGAGCCCGGAAATATGATGATCGGCAAGGCGCTGTTTTCTTTGACAATTTCCAGTGAATTCTGAAAATCCGCTCCGATAATCAGGCTGCCGCCCACTAATATCGCATCGGCGCCCTGAGCACATATCTCCCGTACAAAATCTTTCAACTCGGCATCCTTCCGGGTATCCGGATCGATCAGGACAAAATATGCCCCTCCTTTTTTCTGCGCTACGGATTTAAGATTATCGAATACTTTCATACAGGTCAAAATTTAGACAAAAAATTGATAAAATCATCCATTTCTTGTTGACTGCGTTTTTCTGTGACGGCAATCAACAAGCGGTTCTTCCATTTTTCATAGAATTTACCCAAATCGACACCGGCAAAAAACTGTTTCTCAAGAGCGGCTTTCACGATTGTTTCCGCCGGAACGGGAGTTTCAATAACAAACTCATAAAAAAACGGAGTCTTTCCAAATGCCATCGAAAAATTCGGTAATGCCGCAATTTTTTCCGCAAGATAATGGGCATTACTCAAGGACAATTTCGCCACCTGTTTCAAGCCGGCTTTACCGATCAGGGACAGGTAAATGGTCGCGGCCAGGGCCATCAGGGCCTGATTGGTGCAGATATTGGACGTGGCTTTTTCACGACGGATATGCTGTTCACGGGTCTGCAGGACGAGCACGTAACCGCGTTTACCGTCAATATCCACAGTCTCGCCCACGATCCGGCCGGGCATGTTCCGGATAAGGTCTTTTTTTGCGGTAAAAATCCCGAGGTAGGGCCCACCGAAAGATTGATGAATTCCCAGCGCCTGTCCTTCCGCAACGGCAATATCGGCATCCAGTTCACCCGGCGTTTTTAACAGCGCCAGCGCCACCGGATTTACCGACATAATCAGGAGGGATTTATTCGCATGCAATTTTTCGGCAATGCCGTTGAGATCTTCAATATTTCCAAAGAAATTCGGCGATTGTATCAACAAAGCCGCAATCTGATCATCCAGCAGCTCATCCAATTTACCGAAATCAGTAGCGCCTGCGGATTCCGGTAAATACTGAATCTCAATTGCTCTGGTCTGAAGGTAGGTTTCCAGTACTTTCAGGGAATTAGCGTTGATCAGTTCTGAAACCAGGATTTTATTCCGGCGGGTTTTATTCACAGCCATGATAGCGGCTTCGGCCAGAGCTGTCGCACCGTCATACATTGAAGCATTGGCCACTTCCATATCCATCAGATGACAGATCATGGATTGATATTCGTATATGGACTGCAGAGTACCCTGGGCAACTTCCGGCTGGTACGGCGTATAGGCCGTATAAAATTCCGAGCGGCTGATTAAAAAGTCCACCGCCGCGGGAATAAAATGATCGTAACTGCCGCCCCCTAAGAAAGATACCATCGAGTCGGTATCCAGGTTTTTCCCGGCCATCCCGCCAATCTTCTTTGTCGCTTCCAGCTCCGATAGTGATTCAGGCAGTTTAATCCGGCATTTTTGGAGAAATTTACCGGGAATATTTTTGATCAGATCCTCAAACTTCTCAACACCGATCGCCTGCAGGATCTCTTTCTCAATATCCCTTGTATTTGGAATATAATGCATAGGTCTCAGATCAGTTTTTTATAATCTTCATGACTCAGGAGTTCGGACAACTCAGACGAATCCGATAGTTTAATTTTCACAATCCAGCCTTCACCAAAAGGATCCTGGTTAATCAGTTCAGAATTGTCATTTAATGCGTCATTTACCTCAATAATTTCGCCGGACAATGGGCTATAAATATCGGCCACGGTCTTGACGGCCTCAATAGTGCCAATCGAATCACCTTTCTTAGCGGTAATGCCCATTTCGGGCAGTTCCACATAGACCACATCGCCCAGTTCTCCGGCTGCGTACTCTGTTATCCCAATGGTTGCAAGATCTGCTTCGACAAGTGCCCACTCGTGATCATTGGTATACTTGAGATTCTCTGGTACGTTCATTAACGCTCCTCCTTAAAGAAATTGTTTATTAAAATTTAAAATCATTTAAAAAATCAATATGAAAATCACCGGCCCTGAATGCCGGATCTTTAATGATTGCCTTGTGAAAGGGAATTGAAGTCGCTACCCCTTCGATAATCGTCTCATCCAATGCCCGCTCCATACGGGCGATGGCTTCCTCCCGATCTTTACCGTGGGTTATCAGCTTCCCCAGCAGTGAATCATAATTTGAGGGGATTTCATAACCGGCATAGACATGCGTATCCATCCGCGTGCCCGGACCGCCGGGGGCATGAAATGCGGTAATTTTCCCCGGCGAAGGCTGAAAGTTTTTATAAGGATCTTCAGCATTGATCCGGCACTCAATTGAATGTCCGCGTAACCTGAACTTGCGCAGCCATCGGGGCAATTTTAATCCATTTGCGATATTGATTTGCTCTTTCAGCAGGTCAAAACCGGTAACCATTTCCGTCACCGGCTGTCACTGAAGATTTACGGGAAAAATTCGGCAAGATTGCCGTGCGGGCGGCGAAAGCGGTCAATTATTCCAGCGCCGGTACAGTTGAATTTCTGATGGATAAGCATCGCAATATCTAT
>JAUSPJ010000232.1 GCA_030655795.1 Fidelibacterota bacterium
TCAGAAAGATCACCGATGTTACGATGCGGGAAAAGAGTGTCAAGCCCGGCAGCAACCACAGGATCAGTCCGCCCGCCAGTAATAACATTACAGCCGCACGGGTCGTACTGCAGGCCTTGAACAGACCGCAGCGGGCCTTGACATTCATGATGAAAAAACAACTCAGCACCAGCAGCGTGATATAGAGCAGAAAGAATGAACCTTTCGCAAAAAACAGGTAAATCGCCAGCAGCGCAATTGTCGCCGTAATGCCGTAAACCAGCCGGGCATTTTGAAACGCTGTCCGGGCTTTCATGAACAGCAATACCAGCGGGCTGTAAATAATCTCGAAGGCATTGGCAAGCGTCTGCAGCAGATCTGTTTGGTCCTCTTTTTTCTTTAAATGCATGGGCGGTTCTTTATAGAGAAAAATCGTCGGTATCAGCATAATACCCGTACCAATTGCCGAAGCGATTATCACCCAGCGCCAGCTTGGATCGGCGGATTTCAGAAAGGGCACCAGAAACATGGGGAACAGAAAAGCCCCCAGGTTAATGCTCCAGTAAAAAATACCGAAACCCAGCGTGGAATTCGACTTATCGGTCACCCGGGCAATGGTCCCGGAAATAATCGGTTTAAATGTACCCGCTCCCAGCGCCATAATACAGAGAGCCAGAAATACCGTTGCATAGCTGGTCATTTGACTGGTAATCAGATACCCGACGCCCAGCAGCGTAAAGGCAACGGTCAGCGCCCGACGGTAACCGAAGCGATCCGCCAGCGCCCCGGAAATTATCGGCAGAAAATAGAGAATCGGTTGGATCGTTCCCTTGATCAGTCCGACACTCTCCTTGGCAAAACCAAGCTTCTCCGTCATATAAATCGACAGAATACTCATCATTCCGTAATAAGATCCCCGTTCAAAAAACTCCATAGTTACGGCCAGCCAGTAGGTGGCAGGAAACGACCGAAACGACCCTTTTTTCTGTTCACTCATAAATACATCCCTTTTGTGTTATCAATGGAAGCAAAAATAAGATTTTCCGAATAAATTCCAAAGGTTTTCACAGCTTTTATTTTTTTCCTTCTTCTGATGAGAACGGAGTTTCATGAGTTGTGAATCGTAAAATGTGAAACGCAAGCGGTAAACAGTGATCAGTAACGAGTGACACGTGTGTGCGGTCAGGACATAGGTAACATTTTTAGTTCACGTAAAACTTTAGTAATTAACTTGATTTCGACATAAGCGATTAGTGTTGTGAAAAATATAAAAAAACCGCCCGCCTGACCAAAGTCGGGCCGGTTAAAACTGCCTGCCCCGATATATCGGGGATTTAGTAAATCCGGAAGTCTTGAGTTAGCCCCCGAATTAATTCTCCAACGGGAGTCCCACGGACGGGGGTTACTTGTTAAATCCGGTAAAATGTGAACTGTTTCTCCCAAGGGGATGCCTTTCCAAAGGAATCTTCGATTGGCAAACAGTTTTTAAAGTAATTTCCTCATCCTTTTCTTACATCAAAATCACATTAATTATCAAAACAACAATATTCCTCCGTGTAACTCCGTGTGTTCTCCGTGAACCTCCGTGTCATCAATCTGGCCTAACACCACAACCATATTCCGAGTTTTTTCTATAATATCTTTGGCGCAATTATTTAAATTAACCGGGCAATACAACTGATTGAAAACCACTGGAAGCTTTCTATGAAACGAAATGTCTTTTCGATCCGCCCGGCGTTCAGCCCGGTTCTGTTGCTGGCTATTCTCGGCTGCCAGCCAAAACCCGCCCACGATCTCGTTGAACTAAATCGCGTTATCCCGGACATTGTGCTTGACATTCGCTATGCCACTACCAACAATTTCGTCGGCGAAGCGCTGTATCCCAGCGCCCGCTGCTTCCTCGCCAAAGAGCCGGCCAAAGCATTAAAAAAAGTCCAGGCAGATCTGAAACAACAGGGCTACCGTTTGAAAGTCTTCGACGGTTACCGGCCTCTCTCGGTGCAGAAACGAATGTGGGAAATCCTGCCCGATGACCGCTATGTGGCCGATCCCGCCACCGGTTCCAATCACAACCGCGCCTATTCCGTGGATGTCACCCTGCTGGATTTAGACGGCAACGAAGTCCTAATGCCCTCGGCCTTTGACGACTTTTCCGAACGGGCCCACATGGATTACATGGATTGTCCCGCAGGGGCCATTCGCCATCGCCAAATTCTGCATGACGCCATGGAGCGCCACGGCTTCAGCGGCATCGACTCCGAATGGTGGCACTTCAATTACCAGGGTTATAAAGACAAACCGGTTCTGGATATTTCCATCGACCAGTTATAAATAACGATTTTTGGGAGCTGTCAATGTTTAGCAAATACCGCCACTGGAACCTTTTACTGATTGTTGCGCTGTCGGCCTCCTGCGGAATACAACCCGAAACAACGGTCCTGCATTGGGACCACCCGACCAGCGTCGGAATGGATGCCGGTAAACTTGCCCTGATCGATGATCTGATCAACGCCGAAATCGCCGCGGAAAACCTGCCCGGCGCTGTGCTGATCGTCGCCCGTAAAGGAGCGGTTGTCATTCGTAAAGCCTATGGCAATGTCCAGGTCTTTCCCGACACGCTGCCCATGACACCGGGAAAAATATTCGATATGGCTTCGGTTACCAAACCCGTCGCCACCGCCACTTCAATTATGATTCTGGCCGAACAGGGCCGGCTTCGCCTCATGGACCCCGCCACGAAATTCATTCCCGAATTCATACCATTCATCAATGACGACGGTCATCCGGCCGAACCGATCCGGCTCTATCATCTGCTCACTCACACATCGGGCCTGCCGCCCTATACGGACGCCGCGGCCCTGGAAGCCGAATTCGGTTCACCCTGCCCGGAGGCCGTGATCCACAAAATCGCCACTATCGAAAAACAGAATCCCCCGGGCGAGCACTTCGCCTACAGCTGCCTGGGATTCATAACATTGGCGGAAATTGTCCAGCGCGTTTCAGGTATGGATATCGGTGAATTTTCCAAAGCCCACATCTTTGAACCGCTTGAAATGCACAGTTCCATGTTCACACCATCGGAAGAATTCCTCCCGCGAATTGCCCTGACCGAAGTCTATGACGGGATGCCGCTGCTGGGTTTTGTCCACGATCCACTCGCCCAACTGCGTGACGGGCTGTCCGGGAATGCGGGTCTATTCTCCTCTGCCGATGATATGGCGATCTTCGCCCAGATGATGCTGAACGGCGGTATCTACAAAGGCGTCCGCATTCTATCGCCCCTGACCGTCAGGGCCATGACGACAATCTATCCCGGGCTGGAATTCGCCGGGCGCGGACTGGGCTGGGATATTCAATCTGATTATGCCTCGAATATGGGTGATATTTTCCCG
>JAUSPJ010000234.1 GCA_030655795.1 Fidelibacterota bacterium
TTCAATTTATGCTGGGCTACACAATGAAAATACCCAAATTCATTTAATCTTAAAGCCAGATACTCCTGCTCGGTTTGGCCCGGCGTCGGAACAAATAGGGCCGGCTTGCCCAATGCAACGACTTCCATAATTGTCGAATACCCGGCCCGGCTAACAATAAGCTTGGCGCAACTCATATATTCAGACATTTTTTGCCGGTTCAAATGGGCATAAATTTCCAAATTCCGGTCAGTGGAAATCGGTTTTTTCCCTCCTGGTTTTCCCAAAACAACCACACGGCGACCGGGGATTGTGTCAACCTGTTTTAATATCAGTTCTTCCAGAGCCGAACGCTGCGGTTCTGGCCCTGATATCATAAACAGTATATCGATTGACTCTGTGACCGGTTTTTTTTCAATGCTGGATAAAAATCCGATATACTTTAGTTTTGAATAATTTTTAAATGCCCGTGGATGCCCCAGTTTCCCGGTCAGGTTTGCGCCGCTGTCAATGTCCGGAACAATTATATGCTGAAATTTCCTAAACATCAGCCGGTTAAACCAGACACTGATAATCTCAAAACAACTGACCAGTCTCGGCAGTTTAAACCGCAACTGATGAGTCATTAAGTAACTTGGGACTTTTCTCGAGTATACTCCGTATCGATTATCAGAAAAAATCAGGTCAATGTCATACTTTTTAACCAGACGCTCTGTTCGATAGTGCTCAATAAATAGCCGGGCAAGAATTCTCGGGATCTGAACCAACAGATACACAAAAAACACCGAGCTGTTGCGACTGTATCGGACATTGTAATCGGGAAAATCAAGCGCTTCACAATCCGGAAACTCGTCCCGGAGCAATGCCAGCGAACATCCCGTTGACGCCAGGACAACAATGTTGTGTTCTTTAAGAGCTTTAATTATCGGAATAGAACGTGACGCATGACCAAGCCCCCAGTTTAGCACAGCGACTAAAATTCGGGTTTCATTGGATGGCGAATTACTTGTCAACTGGCGTTTTCCTGTACCGTTAATTTGATTTGAAACATGGCGTGCAAAGTTACAATTAAAACTAAAAACATCAAATGTACTTATTTTCAGACACCGGCTATTGTTTATACATTACACTATTCGTACTTTTCAAAGATGAATACACGAAAAATCCTGTTAATCAATCCCTGGATCGCCGATTTTGCCGCCTATGATTTGTGGGCCAAACCGCTGGGGCTTTTATATATCGGCAAATTTTTACGTAACTATGGATATGATCTTCGTTTAATTGATCTGACCGACCGGCTAAGGTGGGGAAATGGCAAGTCGTCAATGCCAATAAGTGGTCGGGGTAAATATCATAAAACAATCATTCCGAAACCGGCGGCCGTCGCTCACGTACCCCGTCAATACGGTCTGTATGGAGCAACCTGTGAGCAGTTTATTTCAGAACTGAAATCAATTGAGGTTCCAAATCTGATTCTGGTGACATCTCACATGAGCTACTGGTATCCGGGTGTTTCCGAAACAGTCAAATTTCTGCGTGATTACTTTCCTGAATCGAAAATAGTACTCGGCGGAACCTATGCCACATTATTCCCTGACCATGCCCGCCAAATCATTCAGCCGGATTATCTGATTACCGGTTACGGTGAAAAACAGTCACTACAGCTGGCCGATTCTCTGTTCGGAATTACCCGTGACTATAGCGCTGTTCCCAACACACTTGATTCCGGCATTCTACCCTGGGATTTGTATCCGCGCCTGCCCGGCGGCTGCCGGGCTGCTGACGTCCCGTGGCTGTCCGATGCATTGTGATTACTGCGCCACGCCCTTTTTGCATCCTAATTTCATACAGAGAAGCCCCGAGGATGTCATCGCTGAAATAGTACATTTGAACACCCGGATGAATGTTCTGGAATTCGCTTTCTATGACGACGCCCTGTTCACCAATAAGAAACATCACATAATCCCGATTTTAAAAAGTATTATTAAACACAAAATTCAGGCAACGTTTCATACGCCCAACGGGCTGTTTGCCCGTGACATTGATCTTAATCTGGCACAACTGATGAAAGAATCGGGGTTTAAAACCATCCGGCTGAGCCTGGAATCTATTATCCCGGAGTTACAGAAAGCCTCCACAAATAAGGTGTCAACACACCATTTTGAATGCGCTTTGGATAACCTTGAGTCCGCCGGATTTCAACGCAAAGATATTGAAACCTACCTGATCATGGGGCTCCCCGGCCAGAAGTATCCGGACATCGAAATTACCCTGCGCTATGTGTTCGAACTGGGAGCCCTGTCTCGCTTAGCGGCCTATACGTCAATTCCACACACTGCATCCTGGGATATGGCTAAAATGGCTGGCTCTGTTTGGGACGAAATGGACCCATTGCTCACAAATAATACACTTTATCCCTGCGCCACGGCGGATTTTCCTGTGGAAAAATTCACCAAATTGCGCCAACTTTCAAATCAGTTAAATGCTAATGTAAAAAGTGAGACTTGAGGACAATTTATGGGCATGATAAAACCGGCAATTCGCGCACACCCTTTTGTTGCGGTCATGTTCAACCGGGAGGACCAGTTAAAAAAAATTCTGGACGTTCTGGAAAATCGTTTTGGAAGTATAATGTCTGCCGGGCCAATTTATAGGGTCTCCGATTTTTCTGATTATTATGAAAAGGAGTTTGGCGATCAGCTGCAAAAGCAGCTCTTTGTTTTCCAAAACCCGACCAGTCTGGAAAATTTTTACCAAATTAAAGTCCGGACAAATGAACTTGAACTCGATACAGATCCCGGAACCCGCCGGCGAATTCTGAATATTGATCCCGGCTATCTGGAGCCTTCAAAACTAGTATTGTACTCCAGTAAAAACTTTTCCCACCGGACGTACTGTGGCGCGGGCATTTTTGCTGAAGTCACCATGTCGTTTTCCCACGGCGATTTTATCCGTTTGCCCTGGACGTATAACGATTATTATTGGGAAGAAAACCGCCGGTTTTTACTGGACGCACGAAAGCAAATCGTCCAAATGACCCGCAAAAATTTATAGAAACGCCAGCGCTCTTACCGGCGCTCCTTCCGTATTCATCTTTAAAGGCAACGCACAGAAATCAAACAGTTCATTTTCCGGCAGATTATCTAAGCCACATAAATTTTCAACCGCCAGTCGGCCGGCGCCAAGCCAGATATGATGAACCGGATAATTGTTCTTTTTAGCGTCAGCCGCGTCAATGCTGGGAAAATCCACTCCAATTCCACTAATATCTGTCCCGGCCAAAATCTCTACTGTTTTTGTGGACAGATAAGGATGATCTGAAAAGTAATTGTCTTTCCCCCAGTCTTTATCAAAACCGGTATTAAATAAAATCCAAGCCGGATTTTTATCTCTGATCAGTTTACGTTCTTCCGCTGTTAGTTTGATTGCGCCGTTTTGCTTTTCGTTTTTATTCAAACAAATCGCTTTCCCGAAAAATCTGTCTATCTGAAAGTCCAGCAATGTTTTCCCTTCCGGAAAAAAATGACGCGGCGCTTCGATATGTGTGCCATAGTGAGAGCCCAGCCGAATGGACGACAGAGTAATTCCGTCACCATGGATATTACTTACAGTCGTAATTTGCGGTTTAGGGCGGTCGCCGGGGTATATCGGCATCCCGGTGTGAAGTTCATGGCTTAAATCAATAATTCGTTTATACGCCATTCCGTGATTATTCCTATTTCATATATCACACGGTCTGGGCCAGTATGATATGCTGTTCGGGCCGTAAGTTCATTTCGGCCGCCAGTTCTTTCCTGTCAAACCAGCCCCGTACAACTGTCGCCAATCCCTCGGCGGCACAATATAAATAGACGTTCTGGCTGATAAACCCGGAGTCGGTGGCCGAATAAAATTTCTTCGACTCTTCATCGCCTTTCATTTTATCGTAATCGGCAACATAGATGAGGTTAACCGGCGCAGTCTCTGTAAACTTCTGCTTTCCCGTCTTACTGCGAATATCGTTGGCATGAATAAAAACCAGGATGTGGTCTTTGGCGTTATGCAAATACAGCCCGGTTTTCAGGGCAACATAAATATCGATTTCCTGATCGTTGTGAGCGGTTGGGGCCGTCCGCTTTTCGCTGTCCGGTCGGTTTACACCTGCGGCCGCCCAGAGCAAATCCGATAATTGCTGTAAGGACAGCTCCTTTTCCGAGAAAGAACGTTCGGAGCGGCGATTTTTCAAGGCCTCATACAGTGACACGTCATTTTGAAATTGAGGTGGAGACAAGCGAATATCTTCGGCCAATGATGGTAAATATATCAGCATAATCAGTACGCCTACAGTTATTCTTTTTTCAAACTGTTTCATATTTCCTCCTTTTTCATCGCTGTAAATGTGAATTAAACAAATGGTGTCGGATATCATGGAGCTGTGTCCGCAGCTCTTTTCCGGTATATTGAATGACCTTTCGATATCTGATCAATAACCTTATTGAGCCGGAAAAAACAATTATTTCTCCCACACCAAACATAACCCAGTTGAATTTTTCCGGAGTATAGGCATAAACCACTTTCAGAAACTCGTGATTCTGGGACAGCGTTAAAAATTTTGACAGATAATTTCCTTGCACGATAAGCGCTGAATAATTCAAGACAAAACTTGCGAATATCAAGCCGGTACCAAAAAGTAACAAAAGCCAATCTTCGGTTTTAAGAAAAACCTGACCGTTCGCCTCCTCAAGCAAAAGTAGGCTGGTTCCCAACCAAATCATCGTCAGTGATACAATGACCGGAGCCAGCACTGGTCCCAGCCACGGCAGTGGAATTAAAAACAGAATGTCCCAGGTCAACAGCGACGGCGGCCAATCCAAGAAGAGTTTCAGGGCAATATAATAGATGATATCCCAGGCGGCAAAACTGATCAGGAAGTAGGCCATCTTTTGAATACCGTTTTTACCAACTAAAAATCCCAGTGCAAGGAGCATTAAAATAGTTGCGACTTCCCGAACCAGTTCCACCATATACATTTGGGGCGAAACGGGACTCATGGGAAAGCCGAAGCCCGCAGGATAATAAATGTCCCTCAGATAAACGACAACAATCGCCTCCAGAAAGCCCATCGCCAGGCCAAAAATACCGACCCAGAACAGTTTTTCAATAAGGTTTTTTGATATAATTCTCACCGATCACGCTCACAAACCTTAATCACATAATAGTACGGGGAAGCAGAAAACGTGAAAGAATTAAACCGGATTTGGAATATCAATAAATTCTACCTTAAGATTAAATTTTCCAGACAAATGATTGCCCAGCGCCCTAATTCCAAATCGCTCGGTGGCATAATGGCCGGCCGCCACAAAGTGAATTTTTTCTTCCTTTGCCAGATGCATTACAAATTCCGAGGCTTCACCGGTAATATACATATCCATGTCGGCCAAGATGGCCTGTTTAATATCTTTTTGGGCGCCGCCTGTTATTATTCCAACATGCTCAAGCAGCTTCGGCCCGAAAGGGAAGAGCAGCGCATCCGGATTAATGGCTCGCTTGATCACTTCAAAGATATCTGCATATGGCGTCGCCAGCATTTTGGCTCTGACGCCAACCATATTACCTTCGTGTTCACCAAAAGGTTGGATTTCGACCAGACCGAGAAGCTCTGCGATTTGGGCGGCATTGCCATATTTCATATGAGCATCCAGGGGCAGGTGGTATCCAAACAGGTTTATGTCTTTTTCAAGCAGCAGTTTGACTCGCTGTTTATAGCCTCCCCGGTAAACCGGTCTTTCAAAATTCCAGATGATTCCATGGTGAACCAGAACAGCATCGGCCTGCATTTCAATGGCCTTTTCAAATAATTCTACCGATGCGCTGACGGCGGTAACAATTGTTTTGATCTCATCACGTCCCTCGACCTGCAATCCATTGGGACCATAGTCAGAAAAACTAGAAACGTCCAGCAATTCATCCAGATATTTTAATATTTCATTCCGTTGCATAATTTATCTCCATTCTGAGTGGCTCAACTTTTAAATCAATATACAAAATCGCAGGAATAAATGGAACGTTTACTAATTATTTTCATATATATGGTTGGTATTGACACGTGGTTTTCGGTCTGTTTTCTAATAGAGAAATTTATTACATTATTGATAATGGTATCCCACAAACCACAGACAGAATCATTGTTTACTGAACAGACACAAGGAGCCCGCTTTTTATGGACGACATTCCCATTATTGAATCGACAAAAGACCGCGACGAAGAACTTGTTAGCAGAATCCGTACACGAATTAATGAAGTTGAAGAGCTGATCGAAGCCATGAAGTCCAAATTACCCGGCAACTTTCAATAGAAAAAGCATTACTGTGCTATGAAGTAACCATACTTTAAACAATTCCAAAAAATGTTTAAAACAATATCCACACTCGATGATCTTATTAAAGTGTTTATTGTCCGCGGAATTGTCTTTATGGATGAACAAAACGTTCCTTATGACATTGAAATGGATGAACACGAATACAGCGCGCTGCATATTTTAGGAGAGATTGACGGCGAGCCGGTGGCGGCCGTCCGTCTGCGGTTTTTAAATGACTGGGCCAAACTGGAGCGGATTGCCGTCCGAAAAGAATACCGCAATCGCGGATATGGACACGATATCGTTGATTTTATGTTGGCCGTAGCCCGGGAAAGAGGGTATCATAAATTCAAAATGCACGCCCAGGCACATCTCTGTGATTATTACGCTAATCACGGTTTCAACGTTCAGGGCCCCGGATTTAAAGAAGCCGATATTGATCACTATTTAATGGTCATGGAAGAAAATTTCATTTAATATTCGAAATCGCGACAACAAAGCGGCAGACAATATCGTCTCAGTATGTGACTGATAAATAACCATGACAGATACTGCAGACCAGTGAAAACCAACATTTTTCCGAGACCTGTTTGATCGGCGGTTTCCCCAGATCATTTTTATCTATTTGGGCGTCTGCTGAATAATCCGGAAACAGGACTTGTCGCTTCTTCGATGCTTTCAGGACGTACGGACTGGACCGGAAACATACAAGTAATAAACGGACAGGCAGCCAGAGCAGCCAAACTTTTTTACAACTCGATTAATAAACTTCCATCATAAAAACGCCCCCCGATATTTCTCCGGGAGGCGTCATTTGATAGCGCAGTAATATTTACTTTACAATATTGGGCTGCTCCAAGCCGTAGCCCTTCTTCTTGTCTTCCGCTTTAAGCAGGAAGGCAAAGATCAGGGCCAGTATGCCAAAACCCGTGAAAATGATCATTGGCAATGTATAATCGTAACAAACGATTTTTCCGCCATCAATAAATTCTTCGCTGGTGATGCAATATTTATCAAGTACCCAGCCAATTAGTAACGGAACGCCCATCAATCCCCAGTTTTGTACCCAGAAAATCAATGCATAAGCTGTGCCCAACTGTTTTTCAGGTATGATTTTCGGCACTGACGGCCACATGGCGGAAGGTACAAGCGAGAATGCGATTCCAAGTATAATTACGAGTACAATGGCTATCAGATAATTATCAAGTCCCGGGATGGCAAACACAGCATGAACAAAAATAAGCATGATTGAACCGATTATCATAATTGTAGCGCCTTTGCCTTTTCGATCATAAAGATTTCCAAAGAAAGGCGTCATAAACAAAGTCCCTAATGGGAGCAGGCTCGGAATAAGCCCGGCAAATTCAGGGTCAACGCCATATTTGTTTACCATTAAGTCGGCTGCATATTTCAGGTAGGGAAAAACAGCTGAATAAAACAATACACAGAGGATCGCGATATACCAGAAACCTTTGTTTTTAACGATTAAGCCTATGTCGGAAAGACGGAACGCTTCCTCTTTTTCATCATCATTACCCACATTTGAAGCTTCAAGCTTTTTATCCAAAAAAGTATAAATAAAGAAAGAGATCAGCCCAATAACCAGCATGATCAAACATAGCAGGATAGGCGCCGAAACATCGTGGAAATGATTTGCAATTGGCACGGGAACAGCCATGGCTAACAAAGTCCCCATTCGTGCGGTGGACATTTCAAGCCCCATAGCAAGAGCTAGTTCCCTTCCTTTAAACCATTTAACAATAATCTTTGAAACTGTAATGCCTGCAATTTCGACGCCTACACCAAAAATAGCGTAACCAAAAGCGGCAAAGGCTATCTGACTTTTAATGCCAAGGATGGTAGCGCCTTCAGGAAAAGTTGTGCTGATTGCCCAATATTTAATTGCTGTACCGACGACCATGATGGTAGCTGCCCCCAAACCGGTAAACCTAACCCCCATTTTATCGAGGATTATCCCGCCTAAGATCAACATCAGCAGAAAAACATTGAACCAGCCATAAGCGCTGGTAAATAAGCCGTATTCGGTACTCGTCCATAGAAGTTGCCCTTCGAGTAATGGTTTTAATGGCGCCATAATATCAGCCAGGAAATAGCCGGTTAGCATTGTGAAAGATACAATCCCCAATGCTGCCCACCGCGCCGTCTTTGAATCCCTTAAAGTTTTTTTAATCTGTTCTGTCATTTCTTAACCTGCTCTTTCTTCAATTGGTTTTTCGGGAAAATCGACCGTAATCTACAGAATTCATTTCAATTTTTAAAAACTATTGTCCCTGAGCTGTTGTCTATCCTGCAGAATATGATTAAATTCTGACGATTTTTGTCATTCAATCAATAAGGAGATACTATCGATGGCTCATGTAATCAGTGACGAATGTATTGCTTGCGGCGCCTGTCTGTCTGAATGTCCGGAAGGCGCTATCAGCGAAGGTGATGTTTATGTAATCGATGCCGAGCTGTGCACCGATTGCGCAACCTGCGTTGACGTTTGTCCAACCGAAGCAATTGCCCCTGAATAATGTTTTAGCCCAACCGGAAAAATATATCCGGTTGGGCTATTGCTTTTAATAATCACCAAAATGACAATTATTATGAAACACTATTTAACATTTTTTTGTCTGTTTTGGGGTTTTATTATAACACAAAACAGCGCCTGTCAATCACGTCCACCGGTTAACACCGTTAAAACCGGGCTGGATGTACTTCGTGAACAGAACTTTGAACAATTTGCCGGTAAACGCGTCGGGATTATTTGTAACCATACCGCCTGTGATAAAACCGGAAAACACATTGTCGACCTGTTTCACGACAGTGGCAAATGCCGGGTAACAGTTATCTTTGGTCCTGAGCACGGTTTTCGGGGATTGCATGCCGATGGCCGGACTATTCATGACGAAACCGATCCTAAAACCGGTGCGCTGATTTATAGTCTGTATGGAACAATAAGGCAACCAACGACTGAAATGCTGCAAAATGTTGATGTTCTGGTTTACGACATTCAGGATGTGGGCGCCCGGTTTTATACATATATAACCACTATGTCCCTGTCCATGGAAAGCGCCGCCAAACACGGAATTCCCTTCGTCGTACTTGATCGCCCTAATCCGATCCGCGGAGATCTGACAGAAGGCCCTGTTCTGGATATGAACTTTCAATCCTTCGTCGGTCCACATCCGATTCCAATCCGTTACGGTCTCACAATCGGCGAGCTGGCCGGCTGGATCGCCGGAGAGATATTAAGAAAAAATGACGCCACTGTCAATTTAACGGTTATAAAGACAGAAGGATGGAAGCGCTCTCTCTGGTACGATCAAACCGATCTGCCCTGGATTTCTCCTTCGCCAAATATGACGACTTTGGAAACAGCTGTTGTGTATCCCGGATTTTGCCTGCTTGAAGGCGCCAGCCTCTCCGAGGGACGGGGAACAGATGCGCCCTTCCTGAAATTCGGGGCCCCGTGGATTGATGCTCAGCAATATGCCGACGCTCTCAATGCTCTGAGATTAAAGGGAATACGATTTAAACCGATAAGCTTCACCCCGGTTTCCATTCCCAACGTTGCCTATAAACCAAAATATGAAAATCAATTATGCGGTGGCGTTGAAATTCAGATTACCAACCGGGATGAGCTTCGATCGGTAGCGGCAATGCTAATCATACTGGAGAAAACCCGTGACATGTATCCGGAAAATTTAACAATCAGGAGTTCTCTTAATCGACTGTACGGGAGCGATAAACTGGGTGCGGCTTTGACCACAGGTAAAACGTCGGTCAATATACTGATAGATGGTTGGCAAAAGGATGTGGAGAATTTCACAAGAGAGTCGGAAAAATATTATTTATATGACTAGCTAATACAAATATTCTCTACTGCGATAACATTCAGTGCTTCCATTTCTAAAAGAAATCCCCGATCTTACAAAATCCTTTGCACGGAAACGCACAAATTGTCTTCTGTTCAATTATGACGACCTGAAGCGTTCAGAAAGAAATATTTCGGGGCTGATGAATCAAATTAGCAACCTTTCAAAGCCGCCTATAATTTTCGCCGGAGTAATCAGCCATCGTTCATTGCCGGAATTAAAATCGGAAATACAAAACAACCTAATACTAGCCGGCAGTAATGGTTTTGAAATTGACGGCCCCGGCTTCTCGTGGGCATTTCCACAACTGGGCTTTATTCGCCATCAGCTGGAACAATTGGTCAGTACAATAACCCTGGAGATTGGTCCGGCCTGGACAAGGCAAAACGCCCGAATGGCTGGTGTGGAATTGAGTATTTCGATCCCTGCCAATGATCGTTATATTTTAAATATACTGGCCCCCTTGGTTCGACGCGAGCTGTCTGGTTCGCTGCTCAATGCAAAGCAGTCGACGGGAAAAATCCGGGTGTCTCCCCTGGAACATTGGGACAAGCAAATGTTTATTCGCAAAATTGTTGATCTTTTACCACACGAAAGCGGCCTGAGTCCGGCGCTTTATTACTTTGGCTCAGAAATTAGCGACGAACCCGCCTTCCGGGAAACGAATCTATATGGGTATTCTGTGTTGCTCCGGGAAAATATTGGCCGCAAAACAAACGCCCGGTACTATCTGAGAAACAATCAGGAATTAAACAAAATGCTGATCTGGTTTAACTCTCTTTAGTGCGCCTTATTGAAGATCGTCCCAAAATGAAACCGCCCGACGAATATGGGGAATTATAATAGAGCCGCCAACAATTAGTGCAATGGACAGAATTTCTTCCAGTTCCCGGTCATGAAACCCCCTGATCGTGACATTGAATCAAATGATATTTGATACAGTCGTCACAGCGTAAAACCAGAGATTCAACCAGGCCAATCATTTCTTTGGTTTTGCTATTCAGCTCACCATCCTCGTAAACCTGCGAATCCAGATTCAGGAAGCGCTTGGATATTTTTCCACTATATTTCATCACCAGTTCATTGAGAACCTGGCGCTCTTCATTAAATGCGTCTTTAGCCTGTTTGGTTATATCCGTTTCCTCTGTTTTATTCTGTTAATAAAACAGTTTAACGAAACCGGACTATATTTGGAATAAAAATAATAATCCCGCAATCGCCAGGGTAAAGTGGGTTGACCCTGATATGGGGAATTGCGGGATCTGAATTAATTTAAAACGCTAACGATCTTTTTATCGCGGCCTTTTCGTTCGAAGCTTACTACACCATCAATTGTCGCAAACAGGGTGTCATCATTACCTCTGCCGACATTCTTTCCGGGATGAATCCGGGTACCACGCTGACGGACGATGATTGAACCAGCTGTTACGGTCTCGCCGCCAAAGCGTTTGACGCCTAATCGTTGCGACTGACTGTCGCGACCATTTTTTGAACTACCTACACCTTTTTTATGTGCCATTGTATTGTGCTCCTATTCTTTCCGGGCCGCTTCTTCCGGTTTGACCTCTTGCGGGCTGCTCGCTTTTTTCGGGGCTGCTTTGGGTTTCGGCGCCGCCTTTTTCTCTAAATTTAATCCCTTAACCTCCAATAGAGTATAGGGCTGACGGTGACCGTTTTTAACTCTATAGCCTTTGCGGCGTTTCTTTTTAAATACAATAACCTTCGGCAGGCGTTTATGCTCAACAACAACCGTAGAGATCTGGATGCCTTTAACGGTCGGATTGCCTATTTTTACATCGTTACCGTCCCTGTAATAAAGAACCGAATCAACGATAAATTCTTTTCCCTCTTCAACATCCAATCGGGGAACGGCAATCTTTTTCCCTGTTTCAAGTACAACCTGGTCGCCGGCGATTTCGGCTATTGCATACATTTCACTCTTCATAAATCTCTCTAAAAATTGGTTTCCAACACGGACTGCAAATTTAGATATTCCCGGAAGATTTGTCAAGTCTAATATTGATCCGTAATATCTTCCCCGTTTTTCGTCAGATAAACTCTGAAATCGTCCACGGGAACCGAGACATCATCTATAAATTTTATTCTCAGGAAATTTCTCCATTGAATTTTCCGCATCAGGTTATTAGTGGATTTCTGAATATACTCCAGCATCTCGGGATGTAAATGGATCTCCAGGCGCCTTGTTCTTGATTTCACTTTAAACCGTCGAAACCACCCCTCAATTTTTGTTACTACCGATTCCTTTGATGATATTCGTCCGGAGCCATGGCAGAGCGGGCATTCCTCGCTGACACTATACAGCAAATTTACCCGGGTGCGTTGGCGAGTCATTTCCAGCAATCCGAAACTGGAGATTGGCGACAGGGCAACTTTCGCCCGATCAAGATAAAGAGCGCGTTTTAATTCATGATATACTTTTTGTCTGTTTTCGGCCTCTTCCATGTCTATATAGTCAATCACAATCAGGCCGCCAATATCGCGCAATCTCAGCTGCCGTGCAATTTCTTTGGAGGCCTGGAGATCGATTTTCAATGAGTTTTTCTCGTGATCCTTCTTTCCAATAAACTTACCACTGTTGACGTCAACAGTGGTCATCGCCTCGGTGTGTTCGATCACAATAAACCCGCCACTTTTCAGCCAGACTTTCTTGTTCAGCGTCTTCTCAAACTCTTTTTCCACATTGTATTCCGTGAACAGCGGATTGCGGGAGCTGTGATAATTGATCTTTTTGACTAATGCCGGAGACACACTTTTTATATACGCGTGCAGTTTTTTATACAACGATTTTGAATCAACAATAATTTGATCGATGTCCGGAGTAAACAAATCTCTGATGACCATTGATGTAATTTCCATGTCCCGGTACACACAGGTCGGAGCAGAGTTATTCTTTACATTTGATTCCAGCTCGGCCCATTTTTGGAGTAAGTCCTGCAGATCATTTTTTATTGCTTTCTCGTCCTGACCATCGGCGACTGTCCGGATAATAAATCCAAAACCCTTCGGTTTTAAATCATGAACAATTTTTCGCAGGCGTTTTTTCTCGTCTCGCCGGGTGATTTTCTTGGATATGCCCACATACTCTTCGTTGGGCACCAGCACCAGGAACCGTCCTGGAATTGAAAGGTCTGTTGTCACCCGGGGGCCTTTTTGAGCAAAGGGCTCCTTGATCACCTGTACGAGAATTTCCTGGCCGGTTTTTAAACCCGTTGGGTGTGGCATATGCGGTTTTTTTCGTCGTGTTCGGGTCGTTTCTTCTTCATCGCCATCCCGTACAATGCTTTCGATCATCGATCCAATGGTCGTCGGATCATCCATTTCAGAGAACGGTAAAAATGCGTTGGATTGATATCCAATTTCCACAAATGCCGCGTGGATGGCGTCAATGACATTTTCCACTTTGCCTTTATAAATATTGCCAACCATGCGGGTTTGCTCG
>JAUSPJ010000240.1 GCA_030655795.1 Fidelibacterota bacterium
TTGATTACCGCATGATCGATGGAAAAAAGATTGTAGTACGCAGTGCTGAGGATGGGGAAGAGGTTGTTACTCTGGATGGTGTTCGTCGTGAATTGGTAAACGATGTTCTCCTTATTTGTGATGCCGAACGTCCGGTGGCAATTGCCGGTATTATGGGTCTTGAAAATTCCGAAATCAAGGATGATACGACAGATATTCTGATCGAAAGCGCCTATTTTGATCCGGCGACTATTCGGAAAGGTTCCCGTTATCTGGGTCTGCAGACAGATGCATCTTACCGATTTGAACGGGGCGCTGATCCGGAAGGCGCTATTTACGCATTAAATCGACTGGCCGATCTGATTGTGGAATTGGCCGGCGGCGCGGTTTGTAAAGGTATTATTGATAATTATGCCAGGAAAATTAATCCAGCCAAAATTACTATTCGGTTTCAACGGGTAAATTCACTACTCGGTTTGGACATTGAACCGGATTGGATGATCGAAAAATTTAAGAAACTGGGCTGTGAGATCAGATCACAAAATAATGACAGTGTTCAGCTAATCGCACCTACATGGCGTCCGGACCTGGAGCGTGAAGTTGATATGATTGAAGAGCTTGTGCGGATTTACGGAATGCATGAAGTGCCAAATGCCCGGGAGATGCGAATTCAACCGAATTATGAAGAGACCCAGGAATACAGACAAATTGAGCTGCTGCGACAGTCCATCGCGAACCTGGGATTGTATGAAGTCTGCAATAATTCTCTTGTCAGTCAGCTGTATACCGAATTTGGTCCGCAGAATTTGACTCCGGTACAGATTAAAAATCCCCTTGGCAAAGATATGTCTTTTCTGCGAACAACACTGATTCCGGGACTTTTACAGAATGCCCGGCACAATATCAACCGGCAGAATTCCGATTTACAGCTGTTTGAGATGGGTTTTGTGCAACACTATGACCGCAGTCAGGAAACCCATGCCCAGGAATTTCAGAAGTTTGCTATCCTGTTATCTGGATTTATTGAAGACAAATATTGGGGATTTGAGCAGCGAGCTGCTGATATCTTTGTGCTAAAGGGCATGCTCAGCGCCCTGCTGCAGACATTTGGAATTGAAACAGCTGACTTTACACCATCGACCCACAAACATTTTGAGCAGCTTGTTGAAGTCAGACATCAAGGTAATCTATTGGCTCAATTCGGTCAGGTTGACAAACAATATTTATCTAAAGAATGGGATATTGAGGTACCTGTTTATGTACTTGAGGGGGACATATCTGCATTGTTAAAATCGGCCGGAAAAACAAAGGTTTTCAGTCCGTTGCCGGTATTTCCGATCACCCAAAGAGATGTATCAATACTGGTAAGAGAAGACTTGAAAATTGCTGAAATTGAAGCGTTGATCTGGGAAAATGGCGGTGAATTCCTAAAAGAATGTCGGTTCTACGATCTTTACACAGGAAAATATATTGACAAAGATTTAAAAAGTATTACATTTAATTTAGTATTTCAGGCAAAGGATAGAACCTTACAAGATGTTGAAATCGATAATACAATGGCCGCTATTCACAAAATCCTGAAAAATGAAGCAGACGCCAAATTAAGATAAAGAAGCAGGAATGGACTTAGCAAATTTAAATTTACTCGAAGAGAAAATACGAAGCCTTCTTGCTGTGATAACCAAACTACAAGAGGAGAATAGAAAGATAAAAACTGAATTAGATGAGGGGACTTCCCTAGAGAAAATGTTAGATCAAAAGAAGAGGCAACAATTAAGAACCATGATTGAAGGGATGCTTGTCGATTTAGAAAAGTTTTAATTCCCTTAATCGCTTTAACCGGATGGTTTATTAAAATATAGAAACAAGATGGAAGAGCAAAACGACAGTTTAGTACGCGTTACAATATACGGCCAGGAATATACCGTTAAAGCCAAGGCTGATCCGTCTTATATTGTCAGTGTAGCCAATTTTGTGAATGAGAAAATGGAAGAGGTGGAAAATTCACTGACAACTGTTCAATCGCCTTTGCGGATTGCCATATTAGCTGCAATGAATGTAACCGACGAGTTATTCAGCAGCAATAAAGATAAAGAGGAACTCAATCATAAGATTGATGAAAAAACCATGTTTCTGGTCGATCTGATTGATGAAAAATTGAACGAAGATACTTAATCCATCTTTTTGTTTAAATAAATAAATTCAGTTGCCATTTTTCCGGTTAGAGCTCAACAACTGGTAGAAGTTGTCGAGTCTTAGAAATTAGGAGAAATCATGTCGGTATTAAATGTCGTAATAGGATTAATTAGCTTGGGAATCGGTGCCGGTCTGGCGCTGTATTTCTATGTTCAGAATTTGAAAAAAACAAAATTAACAGTATCTGAACTTGTTCAGAATGCTAAAAAAGAGGCCGATGATATTATTCGTGAAAGTCGTCTTGAAGCAAAAGATGAAGCAATTCGAATCAAGCATCGGGCTGAGGATGAGTCACGCGATAAGATGAGAGATGTGCGTGAATTAGAAAAAAAACTGGTAAAACGGGAATTTTATCTTGAACGCAAAATGGAAATTGCCGACAAGAAAGCCGATGAACTGGATAAGCGTGAGTCGGATTTGAAAAAACATCAATCCGCTTTATCTCATAAGGAATCGGAAATCCAGAGGATCATTGAGCAGCAGACAGAACGACTGGAACGGATCGCCGGAATGACCCGCAAAGAGGCTCAGGATATTTTGATGAACAATCTGATGGAAAATGCAAAATCAGGTATTTCTAAAAAAGTAAAAGAGATGCGCGATACGGCAATTTCCGAGGCTACCCGTGAAGCGAAAAAAATCATTGTCTCCGCGATTCAGCGCTCCGCCGCCGATCATACCGCAGAAACAACGGTGTCTGTTGTGAATCTGCCGAATGATAATATGAAAGGGCGGATAATTGGTCGGGAAGGCCGCAATATCCGGCATTTTGAATCCTTGACCGGTGTGGAAATTATCGTGGACGATACTCCCGAAGCGGTGGTACTGTCAGGATTCGATCCGGTACGCCGCGAAGTCGCCCGTTTGGCTCTGGAGAAACTGGTTTTAGACGGGCGTATCCACCCAGCCCGGATTGAAGAGATGATCAAAAAGGCCACAATTGAAGTCGATGAATCAATTCTGCATGCCGCTGAAGAGGCCGTCGATGAAGTTAATTTGTCGCCATTCCAGCCGGAACTGATGAAAATATTGGGCAAATTGAAATATCGTACCTCCTACGGCCAGAATGTGTTAAAGCACTCTGTCGAAGTAGCCTGGCTTTCAGGATTGATGGCTGCGGAGCTGGGTTTGAATGGTGAAATTGCCAAACGGGCCGGATTATTGCACGATATTGGTAAAGCAATAGATCGCAATGTGACCGGTACCCACGCACTTATCGGTGTTGAATTGGCAAAGAAATTCAAAGAGAATGAGATCGTTGTTAATGCGATTGGTTCTCATCACGAAGAGATTGAATCTATCCATCCGATTTCCGTTATTGTTGCCGCTGCCGATCAGATCAGCGGTTCCCGACGGGGAGCACGGGGTGATACGCTTGAGAGTTATATTCAACGTCTGGAGAAACTCGAAGAAATTGCCAACAATTTTGAAGGGGTTTCCAAAACCTACGCAATTCAGGCCGGGCGCGAAGTTTGGGTTATCGTTGAAAATGAAATGGTCAATGATATGGAAGCTGATAATCTTTCAGAAGAAATTGCCACGAAAATTCAAAACGATTTGAATTATCCGGGTCAGATAAAAGTTGTTGTTGTACGGGAACATCGAAGTGTTAGCTACGCCAAATAAACAAGCATTGATAATTGAC
>JAUSPJ010000241.1 GCA_030655795.1 Fidelibacterota bacterium
CCGGCGACAAAAGTTTCGCATCGCTGAATCCTGGTATTATTATTATTAATCATGAGAGTTCGCTGGATATTCCGATAGCCGTTACGGCTATGAAAAAACCGGCCCGGTTTATGGCAAAGCAGGAGCTGTTTCGGGTGCCCTTTTTCGGGTGGCTCTTAAAAATAAGTAATCATATTCCGATTGACCGGGAAAACCGTCATAAAGCAATAAAATCGATTGACACTGTATCCGTAAAACTGATTAAAAAGAAAATCTCAATAATTGTCAGCCCGGAAGGTACCCGCAGCTACACCGGTAAAATCGCCCCTTTTAAAAAAGGCGCTTTTCGTCTGGCTCAATTCTATAATCTGCCCCTTATTCCGGTTACGATTATGGGAGCCCGACATTGTATTCCTAACAAAACACTCAGAGTGATTCCCGGGATTGTTACCATAAATATCGGAAACCCTGTATATACAAGTCAGTTTAAGGATATTGATGAGTGTATTAAAAATGTACGAAATTCGATGATTGCCTTGAAAGAGGAATACGAACAGATAAGGTCCATGTCAGCGTGATTAACTGTCTTGTTTATAGTGTGTCTGAAAAGGAAAGCCGGTATAATCTGCAGGAAAAATCATTGTATAAAACCTGGCTTTTCCAGAATTTTTCACAAATAAATCTTTTTACCGTTACTGGTGAAACCCTGAGTATTATTGATCCCGGAAAAAGAAATCTATATGAAGGCCCGGATTTCAAAGATGCACAGGTTTTTATTGATGGGAAACTGCGCACCGGCGATGTCGAAATTCACATCAGTAATAATGATTGGAATACTCATCGGCATCAGGAAGATCCGGCCTATAATAAGGTTATTCTGCATGTGGTCGTCGGCAACTCCTCCGGGCCGGTGGTTCGAACTCAGGCAAATAAGACCGTACCGGTCTTTATCATGCCTGCCTGTCCCGATTATCGGGACGCAGACAGGCCATCAGATAATGAACCGGATCACGTTTCAAGCAATTGTTCTTCCTGGACCGGAATAGACGAAATAGCCTGTGAAACCCTGCTGTCAAAATATGCCGATATACGGTTTCAACGAAAAGGACTCACCATTAAAAAGGAAATTATTCGTAAATCCGCGAACCACACGTTTTATCGATTGATTCTGGATGGTTTGGGATACAGCCAAAACAGGGAATCATTTAAAAGTCTTGCCGATCAGATTCCGTTGTCGAAATTATATACAATTCTCGACCAGGCCGATGCGTCCGGCGGCTGCCTGCCCGACAAGGTCATTCAGGCGGGCCGGATAGCAACTCTGGAAGCAATATTATTAGGAACTGCCGGTTTTATCAGCGAGCCATGCGCCAAATATGTGCGGACCGACTCTGAATATTTTCAAGGTATAAAACAGAACTGGATGCAATTAAAACGCCGTTTTGAGTTACCGGTCATGGAACTGAAATGGCATTTCGCCGGAATCCGCCCGGCCAATTTTCCCAGCCGCCGGCTAATTGCTCTGGCCCAGATAATCCACAAATTTTATCCCGATGAACCGGCGCAGTCATGGTCAAACCTGGTTTGTACGCATTCCGAATCCAAATCGGTCATTAACTGGACGAGAGATTATTTTCAACAACCGGCCGGAATGTGGAAAAATCACCCGCTGCTCAAGAATTCCCGCGGAAATGTTCTTTTGGGTTCGGGACGGATTATGGACATGATCAGTAATCTTTTTCTGCCCTTCAGCTGGGCTGTTGCATCCCTTCAGAATAATGGTGAAATGATGGACAGCGCCATGTCATTGAGTCGCAAAATACCGCGGGGAGAGATTCCATCCGCTATTAACCGATGGAAATCCGGTTTCAATCTGTCAGATCGGTTTTTTTCGAGGAATTATCTGGTACAGGGAGCGATTGAAGTTCATCACAGTTTTTGCGACCTTGAATTATGTAAATTATGCCCGTTGGAGGATTATGCAGACAAACAATAAACTGGTATCACGTACGGAATTAGTTCGGATTCTTGAAAATATTCGGAAAGAAAAAAAACGGGTTGTCTTTACCAATGGATGCTTTGATATTTTACATGCCGGCCACATTGATCTGCTGGAGAAAGCGAAGTCCTATGGCGATTATTTAGTTGTGGGATTAAATTCAGATTCGTCCGTACGAAAGATTAAAGGTCCGCATCGTCCCATCTTCCCGGAAATCGACCGGGCACGCTTGTTAGCGGCTCTGGAAGCGGTTAATTATGTGGTCTTTTTTGACGAAGAAACGCCCTATGAGATTCTCCGGCAACTCCGACCGGATGTACTCATAAAAGGGGGGGATTATCAGATCGATGAAATCGTAGGACAGGATTTTATCCCGGAAGTCAAAGTCGTTCCCTTAGTTGAAGGGAAATCCACTACCGGTATTATTGCAAAGATATTATCTGAATCCGAATAAACACCTTGATATTACGCTGCGTTAGGCATAAGTTTTCGCCTGAAAATTCTGATTTACTAATAAGAGAGACCATGATTAATAAAAAATATATACACTTATTATTTTCTGTAATTCTAATATTGAGCAGCAGAACAATCCATTCGGACACAATCGACTCGACGGTGGTTACTGTGTATGAGAACAGAGATGATCTTGATAACAGCAGACCGGAGTTGTTCGACCTGATGTTTGCGGAAGCAAAGACGTTCTATGTGGACGCATTGATTGCCGC
>JAUSPJ010000246.1 GCA_030655795.1 Fidelibacterota bacterium
GCGAAGAATAAAGTCGAAAATGATCCGAATATTCTGGCCCTGCTGGAAGCGGAAACTCCGGTGGTATCAGTATTTGGTAAAACCTGGGTATTTCACGTGGAGAAGGCTTTGCGGGTTACCAAACAGCAGAACATGGACATGATCCGGGAAAGTGTCGCTTTTCTGAAAGCGAATGGCAAGGAAGTCATCTTTGATGCCGAGCATTTCTTTGATGGATATAAAGATGATCCTGAATATGCTCTGGAGGCATTGAAAGTGGCTGAGAAGGCCGGCGCTGATGTGCTGGTTCTCTGCGACACCAATGGCGGTTCACTGACCAATGAGCTTGCGGAGATTGTTCGGGAAGTTTATCGGAATGTGTCTGCTCCATTGGGGATTCATGCCCATAACGATTCCGGCCTGGCAGCTGCAAATAGCCTGGTGGCCGTTCAAAACGGTTGCGTACATGTGCAGGGAACCATCAACGGTTATGGTGAACGAAGCGGAAATGCAAACCTCTGTACGGTTATTCCGAATCTGCAGTTGAAAGCCGGATATACGTGTATCCCCTCAGAAAATATGGCCAAAATCACGGCGCTTTCGCATTATGTCAGTGAAATTGCCAACCTGGTTCATCCCAACAATATGCCCTTTGTCGGGAAGAGCGCTTTCGCCCATAAAGGCGGTATCCATGTCAGTGCCGTGATGCGGGATTCCGCCAGTTATGAACATATCAAACCTGAAACAGTAGGAAACAAACGCCGGGTACTGGTTTCTGATCTGTCCGGGAAAAGCAATATTGTTTTCAAGGCTGATGAACTGGGCGTTGATCTCGAGTCCGATAAAGATAAGATACCGGAGATTGTGCAGCAGTTAAAACAGCTGGAACATGAAGGCTACGAGTTTGAAGCCGCAGAAGGATCGCTGGAACTGTTGATTAAAAAACTGAAAAATGAATATCGAAATTATTTTACTTTGCAGGGTTTTCGGATATTAATTGAGAAAAACGAGTCCGATGAAATCCGCTCCGAGGCAACTGTCCGCATGATTGTCAATGACCAGGTAGAACATACGGCATCGGAAGGCGTTGGTCCGGTAAATGCTCTGGATAATGCGCTGCGCAAAGCGCTGACCAGTTTTTATCCGGAAATTGACGATATGCATCTTTCGGATTACAAGGTCCGGGTCATTAATGCCAAAGCTGCCACATCGGCCAGAGTCCGGGTCCTGATCGAGTCCAGTGATGCGAAAAAAACTTGGAATACAGTCGGCGTCTCGGAAAATATCATCGAAGCCAGCTGGCAGGCGTTGACCGACAGTATTTCCTATTATTTAATGAAAAACCGTAACGGGAATTAAGACTGAGGAGTAAGTATGGAAAAGCGAAACAGTATTATTTTTGATACCACCCTGCGGGACGGTGAACAGAGTCCCGGCGCTTCATTGACCGTGAATGAAAAACTGGTCGTTGCTCATCAGCTAGCCCGTTTGGGAGTGGATGTAATTGAGGCCGGATTTCCGATTGCTTCCGAGGGTGATTTTGAGGCGGTAAAACTGGTGGCCCAGAATGTCAAGGGCCCGACAATTTGTGGTTTAGCACGGGCGAATGATGCGGATATCGATCGCTGCTGGGAAGCCGTGAAATATTCAGATAAACCGCGCATTCACACCTTTATCGCCACATCCAAAGTCCACCGCGAGAAGAAATTGCAGAAAAGCAAAGAGGAGATCATCGAACTGGCGGTCAAAGCGGTGAAACGTGCCAAAAGCTATTGCGATGATGTGGAGTTTTCACCGGAAGATGCGGCCCGGACCAGCCTGGATTATTTGTGTGATGTTGTCAAAGCAGCAATTAATGCCGGGGCAACGACGATCAATATTCCCGATACGGTCGGATATTCCGAACCCAAGGAATTCGGCGACCGGATTCGCTATCTTTTTGAGAAAGTACCGGAAGCCAAAGACGTGGTAATCAGTGTGCATTGTCATAATGATCTGGGCAATGCGGTGGCCAATTCGTTGGCGGCGGTTGAGGCCGGGGCGACACAGGTGGAAGGCTGCATCAATGGTATTGGCGAGCGGGCCGGGAATGCGTCTCTGGAAGAGATTGTGATGAACCTGGTGACCCGTCAGGATTATTTTAATGTGAATGTGAATGTGAACACCCGGGAGATTTACCGGACCAGCCGGCTGGTCTCCAATCTGACCGGAATTGACATTCAGCGAAACAAGGCGATTGTCGGCGATAATGCCTTTGCCCATGAGGCCGGCATACACCAGCACGGTATCTTACAAAGCAAACAGACCTACGAAATTATGACGCCGGAGGAGGTTGGCTGGACCGGCGAAAACCTGGTCATCGGTAAACATTCCGGAAAACATGCGGTGTTAGCGCTTCTGGAAGAAGAGGGTTTTCAGTTAGATAAAGAGACAATAACTCAGGTCACCGAACGGGTAAAGGAATTGGCGGACAAGGAAAAATCCGTCGAACGCGATGACGTGATTGCGATTGCCCGGGACATTACCCATCAGTTGTCGGATGAGGAGCAGT
Organism: Fidelibacterota bacterium; assembly: GCA_030655795.1. Lineage (GTDB taxonomy): Bacteria > Fidelibacterota > UBA2242 > UBA2242 > UBA2242 > B118-G9. The sequence continues at coordinate 2,531 of JAUSPJ010000246.1, forward strand.
TTGTCAAACTGATGGAATTTTCGGTTGTTACCGGGTCCAATATGACGCCGACAGCATCGGTAAAATTGCGGGTTGATGGTGAAATGAAAATCGCCGCCGGGATCGGTGACGGTCCGGTCGATGCAGTCAGTAATGCGATCTGGCAAATGGTTGATCCGTCATTGAAATTACAGGATTATCACCTGAAAGCAATCACCGGCGGGACCGACGCTCTGGCCGACGTATCCATTAAACTGTCCGACGAAAATTACAATCTGTTTGTCGCCCGGGCGGTGGATGAAGATGTCATCCGCGCCAGCGTTAAGGCGATTATCAAAGGAATTAACAAAGCGCTGAACTATAGAGAGAAAATTCAGACTCAGGGATAAAGGAGTAAACTTTGGGAAGTACGATTACGGAAAAAATACTGGCGGCCCACAGTGGTCGTGACAATGTCAAACCCGGCGAATTGATCAACGCCGAAATCGATGTGATTATGTGTCACGATGTGACCACCACGCCGGCTATTGATATGCTGGCGGAGAAAGGATTGAGCAAGGTTGCCTATCCCGAGCGGGTGGTGGTTATGCCCGATCATTTTGTACCGAATAAAGATATTCAATCGGCGGAGATGGTGGCGAAAATCCGGCGTTGGGCCAAAGAGCAGGGCATCGAACAGTTTTATGAATTGGGTCGTCATGGCGTTTGTCATGCGCTGCTGCCGGAACAGGGACATGTCCGTCCCGGAAAGACTATTATTTGCGGCGACAGCCATACTTCGACGCATGGTGCTTTGGGGGCATTTTCGACCGGCGTCGGCAGCACCGATCTGGCGGCCACATTAGTTACCGGTGAACTTTGGTTTAAAGTTCCGGAAACCATTTTGTTTCGCCTGAGTGGAAAACTCGGAAAAGGTGTTTACTCCAAGGATGTGATTCTTGAGATTATCCGGCGGATAGGAGTTGACGGCGCACTATATAAAACCATGGAATTCACCGGTGAGCTGATTGACGATCTGTCTGTCGAAGCCCGGATGACCGTTTGTAATATGGCCATCGAGGCTGGTGGAAAGTCAGGAATCATTAATCCCGATCAAAAAACGATCGACTATGTCAAGGCTCGCACAGATGAACCCTTTGAACTCTTCACCAGCGACCCGGATGCGGAGTACAGTCAGGTAATTGACATCGATGTTTCCGATCTCGAGCCGATTGTGGCGTTTCCTCATTTGCCAAGTAATGGCAAACCGGTTTCACAGGTTGGCGAAATTCTGATAGATCAGGCCTATCTGGGCAGCTGCACCAACGGGCGAATTGAGGATTTGCGGGTTGCGGCAGAAATTATGAAAAATAAAAAAGTGGCGAATAATACCCGGATGATTGTTGTACCCGCTACCACGGACATCTGGAAACGGGCCAATAAAGAGGGACTGCTGGATATCTTTATGGATGCCGGGGCGACGGTGTCGTCCCCGACCTGCGGCGCCTGTCTCGGCGGGCACATGGGCATCCTGGCTGCCGGCGAACGCTGTATCAGCTCCACGAACCGCAACTTTGTCGGTCGCATGGGCAGCCCGAAATCGGAAGTTTTTCTCAGTAGCCCGGCGACGGTCGCCGCTTCGGCCATTGCGGGAAAAATCGCCGATCCACGCAAATATCTATAGGAGACATCATGACAGGAAAAGCACATTGTTATAAACGTGATCACATTAATACCGACGAAATTATTCCGGCCCGCTACCTTAATATGGACAAAGAGGCCGATCTGGCAAAACACGCCATGGAGGATATTGATGTCGATTTTTTAAATAAAGTCAAAGATGGTGATATTATTGTTGCCGGGGAAGATTTCGGCTGTGGCAGTTCCCGGGAACATGCGGTCTGGGCCTTGCGGGGCGCCGGAATCCGGGCGATAGTTGCCGATACTTTCGCCAGAATATTTTACCGCAACTGCATTAACAACGGATTTTTAGCAATTGAATGCAAACAGATTAGTGAAAAAGTCGACTCCGGCGATGAACTGACCATTGACATTGAAAATGGAATAATTATAAACAGCAGCAAAAATGAACAGTACAAATTTCTGGCAATACCGGGGTTTGCCCGGGAAATCATCGATGCCGGCGGCTTGTTGAATCATATCGCAGGAAAGGTAAAATAGAAATGGATGTCAAAAAAATAGCGGTTCTGCCGGGGGACGGAATCGGACCGGAAGTCATGCAGGAGGCGTTGAAAGTTTTGGACGCCGTACAATCAAAATTTAATGTGAAATTTGAATATAAACATGCGCTGGTCGGGGGCGCCGCCTGGGACGATTATCAAACCCATTTGCCTGAAGACACTTTGAAAATCTGCCGGGAATCCGATGCAATTCTCTTTGGTTCTGTCGGTGGCCCCGTGCGGGAGCAGGATACCGATAAATGGCGCGGTGTGGAAGTCAACTCGCTGCTGGGATTACGGAAAGCGTTTGGACTATACGCGAATCTGCGTCCGGCAAAATTGTATTCCTCACTGGCCTTTGCGTCACCATTACGAAGCGATATCAGTGAAAAGGGCTTTGATATTTGGGTCGTGCGCGAGCTGACCGGTGGGATTTACTTCGGCAAACCAAAAGGCCGGACCGGCGACGGCGAAACGGAAGCCGCCTTCGATACAATGATTTATTCAAGAGCGGAAATCAAACGCATTGCCCGGGTCGCCTTCGAAGCTGCCCGTAAAAGGCGGGGAAAAGTAACATCCATAGACAAAGCCAATGTTTTGACGACAATGGTATTCTGGCGGCAGGTGGTTGAGGAAATTGCCAAAGAGTATCCCGATGTGGAGTACGAACCTATGTACGTGGATAATGCGGCCATGCAACTGACCAAAAATCCGCAGCAGTTCGATGTGATGCTGTGTGGAAATATGTTCGGGGATATTTTGTCCGATGAGGCTGCGGCGCTGACCGGCAGCCTCGGGATGCTGCCCAGCGCCAGCATTGCGGACGGCAGTTTTGGGATGTATGAGCCCGGCGGCGGATCGGCGCCGGATATCGCCGGTCAGGGTGTCGCTAATCCCATTGCGCAAATTCTCAGCGCTGCGATGATGCTGCGTTATTCATTCGATATGGTTGAGGCCGCCGAAGTCATTGAAACAGCCGTCGAAAGGGTGTTGAATGATGGCTATCGCACCGGCGATATCTGGCAGGAGGGTGGCAAAAATACCGGCACATCTGAAATGGGCGACCGGATCGTAGAGAAAATAGAGTCAAAGAATTCATAGTATCTACGTTCTATTGAAATTTTTTTATCCGGAACTTTTTAATTGACAATATCGGAAAAAACCGCTATTTTCCCGACAGTATCAATAATTGAGAAGCAAATGACACTGAATACACATCATCTTCATCATCATATTTCCCGGAGAGGAACTGGGATGAGATAGTGTGATTCTCAAAGAGTAGATTTTAGCCCGGTTCCCCAAATAGAACCGGGTTTTTTATTATGAAAGGAAACCCATGTTAACACTTGCTATTCAAAAATCCGGCCGGCTCAGTGAAAAAACCGTCAAACTGCTGCATGAGTGCGGAATCGCCTTTGAAAACGGCGGCAATTCCAAGCTGAAGTCAAAGGCCAGCAATTTCCCGATGCAGATTCTGTATTTGCGCGATGACGATATTCCCGAATGTGTCGCTGATGGGATTGCCGATGTCGGGATCGTCGGGGAAAATGTTTATCGTGAAAAAAAGCGCCCTCTGACAATTATTGAACGCCTGGGATTTGCCCGATGCCGCCTGTCGATTGCGGTTCCGAAAAGTAGGGATTATCAAAAAGCCAGTGATTTGAATGGATTGAATATCGCCACATCCTATCCCAATATTCTGAAGACATTTTTATATGAAAAAAAGATTAACGTTAACGTCCATGAGATTAGCGGTTCCGTAGAGATTGCTCCGGGCATTGGTCTGGCGGATGCAATTTTCGATATCGTCAGCACTGGCAGCACACTACTGTCAAATGGTTTGCGGGAAGTAGAAACGGTAATGCGGTCAGAAGCAGTACTGGTCGCCGGTGAAAATTTGACATCTGATAAGCAAGAACTTCTGGATAAGTTGTTGTTCAGGATTCGGGCGGTACAGACGGCCGGCAACCGTAAATATATTTTGCTGAATGCCCCGAATGACCGTATTAATGATATATGCAAGTTGTTGCCCGGTATGAAAAGTCCGACGATTATGCCCCTGTCCATAGAGGGCTGGAGCTCGATTCATTCGGTCATCGAGGAAGATGAATTCTGGGAGAAGATCGAGGCGCTGAAGGCTGCCGGCGCCCAGGGCATTCTGGTCATTCCCATTGAA
>JAUSPJ010000253.1 GCA_030655795.1 Fidelibacterota bacterium
CCGGCCTTCCTTCAATAAAGGGTCCGGTGTCGGTATAATTTCCATTTGGCCGGTCTCCAAATAGGTCTTAATGGCATTCCGCGCCGACCGGAGCAAAAAATCCCGCTCTTCCTTATTCAGCATGCACTCCCCCTTCCCTGCTTTCTTTTAAATTGTAGTTGCCAAGATTGTTCGGCACCAAGCAGTAGGACAGGCGTCTCGCCTGTCATCTGTAGTTACCGAGCTTGCTTGGCGTTGTTTGCCCCTACCAAACACAACAAATAAAACACAGGCAACCAATGCCATAATACTGCCGAAAATAAAAGGCGCCAGCGAAAGGTAAAAACAAAACGTTTCGTCTCCGTGAAAACCAAAAGACCTTCCCTGCCCCGTCCCCGCCTTGGTGCTCTCCACAATCAGCGCATCCCGGGCCGATGTCCTGACCCCTTTCCCAAAACGGTCAATGAATCGGGCAATCAAAACCAGGGGCCAGCTATAGGCCAGTCCCAGTAAAATTTTAGAGAAGGCCGAACAGGAATAACCGCTGACCATAAAGGGCTTCCGGCTTCGGAAACGGTCCGAAAACCAGCCGGAAACCACTTTCAGAATACTGGCGGTGGATTCCGCAACACCCTCAATTAAACCGACGACGGCAACCGGCGCGCCCAGGACGCTCGTCAGAAAAATCGGTATAACCGGATAGAGCATTTCCGAGGCGATGTCATTGAAGAAAGAAACCACGCCTAAAGCCGCAACATTCCTTGATATAGCAAGCCTCTTCACGATTTTCCTAATCATCTTCTTGTATCACCAAATATAGCCAATTATAACCAAAAATAGGTGCTTTGGTTATAATTTTGGTTATAGTCATCCGAAAAAGTATTTTTGGTAGATGTGCCACCGGAACTCCTAAAACTCTCGAAACTCTCTGGTTGATAATTATACTTCAATATTACCCGTTTTTTCAATACCGGCTTAATTAAACACCCTTTTTCGCTATTTCCCCGAAACCCATTGCGTATCAACAAACATGTCATTCTGAGGCGCAAGCCGAAGAATCTCGCCGTTCCCCTCATTTTTAACGGTTTACAGTAACCATCTTGTGTGTGGACTTGACTTATGTAAGAAAAATATGCTATCTTTTCTTACAAAAAATACCATCGATAATTATGAAAAGTGTTAATTTTAGGATAGTTAGCAGGATTTATGGCCTCGGCAGGGGTGCAGTAATTGTCCCAAGCGACTTTTTAGACATCGGCAGCCGTCAGGCAGTGGATTTGGCCTTACACCGATTGGTCAAAAAGGGAATTATTCGCCGCTTGGCACGCGGACTTTATGGTTATCCTAAAACTCACCCGGTGATGGGTATTCTTTCACCTGACCCCGATGTAATTGCCAGAGCATTGGCCGGCAAACATGTCATCCGCTTGCAACCTTCCGGGGCGTACGCGGCCAACCTGCTGGGGTTATCCACGCAGGTACCGGCAAAAATCGTATATCTCACCGATGGCATTTCCCGCATGATACGAGTAGACAACCAGGAAATCCGCCTTATGCGAACGACGCCGCGGAACATGGATCCGGCCGGCCGTATCAGTGGATTGGTAATTCAAGCGCTGAGGTATTTGGGTCAAAAACATGTAGATGCCGCCGTTATTCGAACGTTACAACGAAAGCTGAGCAGTGACGACAAAAAGCAATTACTCAAAGACATTGCCTCCGCACCAGCCTGGGTGGGAACTCATTTACGGGCGATTGCCCAGGGAAATTCCTGAATCATGAACCGATTCATTCAGTTACCCGGCAAAGAACGGGGTCTCTATTTTGTGCAAACCGCCGAACGGATGCGGATAAGCCCGCAAATTGTCGAGAAGGATTTCTGGGTATGCTGGATATTGAGCGAGTTATTCGCATTGCCAGATATTGGGAACACGCTGATTTTTAAAGGCGGCACTTCGCTGTCAAAAGCCTACCGGCTGATTAAGCGATTTTCAGAGGATGTTGACATGTCAATCAACCGGACCAGTCTTGGTTTCGACGAATTCGACCTCAGGAAGAGTGTCAGCAATACGGAACGAAAACGACGGGTGGAGCGGCTCATGGAGTCCTGTCGGCGTAAGATTACCGAAGAATTACGACCAGCGATGATTCAGGTAATAGAATCTAGATTCAAGGGCATGCGGGATTGGTCGCTGGAAATCGATGCAGACGATGCTGACCGACAGACACTGTTATATAAGTACCCATCGAGTTTGGCTACTATCCACACATACATCAGACCCGTCGTAAAGATTGAGTTTGGAGCGCGGTCCGACCACTGGCCAAGTTGCCAGGCGCAGATTATGTCCTATGTAGCACAACAGGGAAGTTTGCGCATAACACCCTTCCCGTCACGCATTCGGATGATAGAAGAGGACTACAATCATATGCAGGAAATGTTTTTCTCCGACCGGCCCGAGTTTATTGAAGTGTTGAAAATTCTCGACGAGTGGGAACACCGATTCAACCAAAGGTAAAATCGAAATGGGTGAAACCCATTACGTACCAACGAACATGTCATTCTGAGGCGCAAGCCGAAGAATCTCATCCTTCCTGTCATTGCGAGCCCCATTCAGTAGGACAGGCGTCTCGCCTGTCGCAATCAGAGGCGCGGCAATCCCGCTTTTTCAGTCAACTTGACCATGATTTTGCGGGGTGGTAAGATTTCATCGAGACGATTATACCGTGGGCCAATATATCAGCATAATTTTTTCTGGACAGTGAATTAATATTACGATGCGAAATTCTAAGTGGTATGTGCCGTCGGGCGAAGTTGAAGCGCTCATCCGAAAAATATCTGACCTTGAGGTGGGTTATCCGGTGATTGAAATGGAGCGCCTGATTGAAATCGGTGAACCGGCGTTGAAAACGCTGGAAAATATTATCCGGGAAAACAAAAACGTCCTGGCGCGGCTTTATGCGTATGGTTGCCAACCCCGCTGAATTGGGTCCGACTCCGGTTGAGAAAAATTGGCAGACCCGCTACCGGAGATTACCCGCCTATGCAGATGCGCCTTCAATCAGCGCATTGCAAATCGCCGCAATTATTTATCAAGAATTTTTAGAAAACGGGGCACGGTGGCCGAAAAAGGCGC
>JAUSPJ010000256.1 GCA_030655795.1 Fidelibacterota bacterium
GGGCTTGCTTCCCGGCCAATGTCTCCATTATAGACTGCCGCAACCTGTTCGTACAGCGCCGGGTGTTCAGATTGCAGTACGTCAGTATTCTCGGCGCGGGGCAAAATAATCAGGGCGCTTAAGGCGACCAGAATCCAGGGCCAGGGCCGCAATGTATAATGGGCTATTGTAAACCACAGCGTTGCAAAAAGGCTGTGTTTTTCATCCCTGGCCGACATCATGCGCTGGGCGATGTAGCCGCCACCACCGGGATCGGCGCCGGGATACCAGCTGGACCACCACTGTAAACCGATATGAGCAAAAAATGCTCCTACCGACAAGGCTAAAACACCGCCGGTAACACCATGCAGACTCGCCCGTCCAATCTTTGGAAAAAAGTCCAGTACCTGGGGCGCCAGTTTGGCTTTCAGGGAAACCGCGCCGCCGATCTGCGGCAACCGTAAAACGATAACAGCCAGGATAATACATCCGGTCATGGCAAACATAAACTGAAAACTGTCAGTGCGGGCGGTTCCGAGCAGGCCCGAGGCAGAGGCATACAGCGCAATGATGATCGACGCAACTGCGACCAGTAAAAAAGGATTAATCATCGGCAGAGTCACATGAAAAATCTTCTCCATGGCTTTATGGACCCAGCCCATGACAATTGCGTTCATGAAGATACCCAGATATAATGCCCGGAACCCTCTTAAAACCGCAGCAGCTTTTCCGGAATACCGGAATTCAGTAAACTCCACATCCGTGACAATCCCCGATCGCCGCCATAATTTCGCAAAGAAAAATACCGTCAGCATCGCCCCGATCGCCAGGTTCCACCAGAGCCAGTTACCGGCAATGCCGTTCCGGGCAACCAATTCGGTTACCGCCAGAGGTGTGTCTGCCGCAAAGGTAGTGGCGACCATAGCGGTCCCTGCCAGCCACCAGGGCAAATTCCGTCCCGAAAGAAAAAACTGACCGGTGTCTTTGCCGGCCCGCTTCGAAAAATAGATCGCGATGCCGAACACAAACGCGAAATAGGCTGCAATAATCAGCCAGTCGAAAGCATTGATACTGTTACCCATATTACCCATATTCCTCTCAATTATTGTATTCTTTCTAATTTAAAAGGAATTTGATTAATGCTAAGGATTTTTAGGCAGCAACGGTAATAAGGATAAAAAAAAGCGGAGCATTTCGCCCCGCTTTCAGAGAAATAGTTTTTGCGATTATCAGTTAAATAAATTTGTCCTCAGCTTCAGAACGGTTCCGTAGGGAATATCATCGATGTTGGAGCCGAGAGCATTGGCATTATCACGCAGAATGACGATCCAGGCATAATGATTTTTATATTCTTTGCCGGCGATTGACCAGAGCGTTTCGTTGGATTTTACCGTATAATTGTAGTAATCAAACTCAAGATCCGTGGCCATATTTTTTGGTTTTTTCAGTAGAAATTCATGAAACGGGTAGATCATATTGGGATTATCACCGATTTTCTTCCGGTTCCATTTATAGATCATCCGCCACATCCCAATATTGCCGTATTCATTTTTTGCGATCAGAGACAGGTAATCGCCGGGTTTAACCATATAAAAAATATCCACGCTGTCTGTTTCACTGATCAATTCCAAAACCTCTTCGAGTTTGCCTTCACGCTCTTCCAGGGTCTCACTTTCGGAAATTGCAACGGCAGATTCTACCGGAGCAACGGTTTCATCCATAACCGGTTCGGGTTCTTCCGGCTGGGGCTCCTGAACTACCGGTTCCGGCGTGGGTTCTTCCTGAGTCTGCTGAACCGGTGTCGGCTTTTCCGTCACTGCTTCGTCTTCAACAATCTCTTTGGAGCATCCGGCCACCAACAGAGCAACCATTATTAACCCGATAACTATTCGATACATTCCAAGCCTTTTCTTCATTTCTAATTCACTCCTTTTAAAATCTATATAGTTTGCACAAAATCTAAGTCTTTTTCAAGGATTCCTTTTCCATTCCACAAGAAATTAAATGCTTCGTTTACATTAAAGAAATCATTTCTAATAGAAATGTTACACAATCAACTGAACAATTTGTTCCAGATCACATTTTTAAGGTGTAAAGTTGCTTTAAAAGTCTGTTTATCGGAAACTGCAATTAAAAACAGTTGATTTTTTGACAATATTCTCTCATATTAAGACTACTAATATGTTCCGAAAAAAACACATATAAACCCTTTACAATATTGTTAAGGGAGGAGTAAATGTCAAACGAAACATCTGCAAATATATACATATCTTTCTGGGGAGTGCGCGGCTCAATACCGTCTTCTCCCGATCCTTCGGAATATGATCAGAAACTCATTAAAATTCTGAAAGATTGTCAACAGAAAAACTTAGTCGATGATCAAAGCATTGAAGAGTATGTTTCCCAGATCCCTAATAAAATGAAACGCTTTGTGGGCAGTAATACTTCCTGTATTCATGTTGCCATCGATGAAAAACACATCATTCTCGATGCCGGTTCCGGAATTCGTCGTCTGGGTGAAATGTTGATGAAGCGTGAGTTTGGCGACGGACATGGTGAAGCGCATATTTTCCTGAGTCATACTCATTGGGATCACATAATGGGATTCCCCTATTTTGCTCCTGCTTATAAATCAGGAAACAACATTACGATTTACGGCGTTCACAACGGGCTCGAGCAACGCATCAGCAATCAGCAGGAGGACGAATATTATCCTGTCTCCCTGTCGGCAATGGGAGCCGTAATTGACTTCTTCCAGTTACGAAAAGATGAAGCCTACGATCTGGACGGTATCTGGATCACAAATAAAATGCTGAATCATCCCGGCGGTTCTTTTGGCTACCGCATTGATTATCGCGGAAAATCAATTGTATATGCCACGGACTCGGAGTATAAGAATATTGATGACGACAGGCACGCTGCTTTTGTCGAATTTTTCAGGGATGCGGATGTAATGATATTCGACGCCCAATTTACTATCGATGAAAGTATCGAAAAGGAAAACTGGGGTCACAGCACATCCCTGCAGGGTGTTGATTTTGCCGCCGAGGCCAATGTCAAACACCTTCTGTTTTTCCACCACGATCCTTCCTATTCTGATCAGAAGCTGGAAAGTATTCTCAACGATGCCATCAAATACCGAAAAAAACATTTCAAAGATAAAGATATCCAAATATCCATTGCCCGCGAAGGTCTTGAACTGGCACTATGATTTCGGTCGATTAATTCGGTCACACTGTTTCACTTGTTTTTCGACGGTAGTTTATCTAATTTTGACCTTAGTTATGTAAGTATTAAAAACTATGATATCACAATATACACATTCTTTAATTCTATGGACATATCACTTCGGATTTAAATAAGTCATCCGGACTTCAGCTCATTTTCCCGAAAACAAAATGATAACATTAATTTGAGGTGAATAAAATGCAGAAAAAGAATGTCCTTATTATTGGCGCTGCCGGAAGAGATTTCCACAATTTTAATACCTATTTCAGAAATAACGACAGTTACAATGTCGTGGCTTTTACAGCCGCACAAATCCCGGATATCGACGATCGTAAATACCCCGCTGAATTGGCAGGCAGCTTATACCCGAACGGGATACCCATTCATGCCGAGGAAGAACTAACCGATCTGATACAAAAATATAACGTTGACGATTGTGTGTTTTCATACAGCGATGTACCTTATCAGAAAGTGATGAACACCAGTGCGCAGGTGAACGCTGCCGGTGCAAATTTTATTTTACTGGGGCCCAATCACACAATGATTAAAAGCACAAAGCCGGTAATTGCGGTCTGTGCAACCCGGACCGGCTGTGGAAAAAGTCAGACATCCCGGAAAGTCATCGAAATCCTGATGGAACAGGGTTTAACAGTAGTGGCCATCCGCCATCCTATGCCCTACGGCAACCTGATCGACCAAAAAGTCCAGCGTTTTGCGACGATTGATGATCTGAAAAAACACAAATGCACAATCGAAGAGATGGAAGAATACGAACCCCATGTGATTCGTGGAAATGTAATCTATGCCGGCGTGGATTATGAAGCCATTGTCCGGGCCGCCGAAAACGATCCCGACGGCTGCGACGTGATTCTCTGGGACGGTGGTAATAACGACTTTTCGTTTTACAAGCCCGACCTGACGATCACTGTTGCCGATCCCCATCGTCCGGGTAATGAACTAAGCTACTATCCCGGTGAGGTTAATTTGCGACTGGCTGATGTTGTGGTCATCAATAAAATGGATACGGCGTCACCGGAAGGCATTCAGACTGTCAGGGAAAGCATCAACAAAGTCAACCCGAATGCCATTGTTATCGATGGCGCTTCGCCTATTAAAGTCGATAAACCTGAAGTCATTCGCGGGAAACGGGTCCTGGTCGTCGAAGACGGCCCTACTTTGACTCACGGCGAGATGAAGATCGGCGCCGGAACTGTCGCCGCCCGGAAATACAATGCCGCCGAATGTGTCGATCCAAGACCGTTTACTGTCGGCAAACTGTCGGAAACCTTTCAGATTTACCCAAATATCGGCAAACTGTTGCCCGCCATGGGTTATGGCGAACAGCAGATCAGGGACCTGGAAGCCACAATCGAAAATACAGACTGCGATTCTGTAATCATCGGAACCCCCATTGATCTGAACCGGATAGTAAAAATAAACAAACCCAATACCAGAGTTTATTACGATCTCCAGGAGATTGGACACCCTAACCTGCAGGAAATTCTTGGTGATTTCGTCGAGGATTATCAGTTAAACAAGTAGGAAATATGAATTCTAAAAATACTAAAAAAACTGCTGCTTTTGCCTTTAGGGGAAATGGTATTTCCCCTAAAGGCAAACTCGATACTATTGCGAATCAGTTCAGAAATACGTGCAAAAGCTGTGTCGCTATTATGAATTTTATTAAACAGGGCTATCATCTGGCAATCCCACCCGCATCATCCCATAATTAGAGACATTATGAACGACAAAACACTAGCGATTCTGAAACCCGACTGTCTGGAACGGAATTTAACGGGAATAGCAATCGACTTTATCCTGAATAAAGGGTTTAAAATCAAAGCAATGAAAATGCTGCATATGTCCAAAGCCGATGCTGAGAGATTCTATGCAGTTCACAAAGGTAAACCATTCTACGACGAACTGTTAGAATATATGAGTTCCGGGCCCTGTATTCCGATGGTACTGGAAAAAGAAAATGCGGTCGAAGCTTTTCGGGAGGCCATTGGTACGACTGATCCGAGAAAAGCGGCAGAAAACACATTACGAAGATTATACGCGAAAAATATGCAGCGTAATACCGTCCATGGATCGGACTCAGAAGAAAATGCACAGAAAGAGATTGCATTTTTCTTTCCCTTAAAGGAAATTATGTTATATTAATGATCCGAGGAGTTTAAACATGAAAAAAATGATAGTTCTCATCACTGTAGTGTTACTCATTTTTGTCGCTTGTGAAAAAACCGAACCGATTCCCGGTTGTGTTGGGTAACCGGTTCAGCTGGTGCCAATGGTTAAATCCATCGAGGACACACTTGCCTGCACCTATGGCTGGAGCTTCAACGATAAACCGGAAGCCAGTAATATGGATATTCTCTCTTTTCAGCCAAACAGCCGAAGCTTTAATATATCCTTCGTACCGGACGTTGCCGGTGATTACGTCGTGGCTTATACCATTATGGGGCCCGATGGCAAAATAAAGGATGAAAAAGAATTGTTATGCAGCATTATTGAAGATACCAGCAGGACCGAGACTATAGATGAGGAGGGCTATGCGCTCAGTGAAGAGGCGCTAAGTGCTCCGCTCCCGGTCTATGGAGATTTAAAATCCACTGCTATACCGGAAAAAAAGACCTATGCGCCACCCACAGTTCCCAAAGCAGTTACTCCGATTTCTCGCTCCGCTCAGCCACGCGGCCAGAAAATTCCTGTTATACCCGGAAAATACACGATCCAGATCTCATCCTGGAAAACCTATGCCGGCGCCGAAAGAGCAACGGGATTGCTGGCGAACCTCAATTTGGATCTCTATATACAAAAAGCAACGTTTGAAGAGACCGGAGAAACCTGGTATCGCGTCCGGGCCGGTAACTTTGACACCCGGACTGCTGCCAGAAACGCAATGAATGATTTAAAAATCAAACTACCCCGTGAACAACTTTGGATTGATTTAGTTAGACAAGATCAATAAACTTGGAGGAATTAATGAAACCACTCTATTTTGATATTCGTGACATTTTTCGGACCCCCCGGCTGGCCCTTAGTGGTAAAAAAATCTGGGTCCATCTGGTCGGACTTGGATTGGGCTGGGTAATCTATTTCATATTTACATATCTGGCGTTGATTGCGAATGGACAGGCCATTTCAGAAATCTGGAATGCCCATTTTCTGTTTCCATGCCTTTGGAATGTTAATTTACCAATCAGCTGGTATGCGTGGTTAATTTATGGGTTTGGTCTGCTGCTTTGGGTTGTTATTTTTTTCCTGGCCTCGCTGGCAGTTTCCCGCATCACCTACAAGCAGCTGAAAGGTGATGAATTCTACTCATCCGGTGACAGTGTCAAATACATTAAGAAACACGGAACCGCTGTCATAATGGGTCCGGTATCCATCCTGATAATCATGGCGTTTTTCGTCATCATGGCCATTGTTGCCGCCTGGATTGCCAAATGGCCGGTTCTGGATATTCTTTTCCTGGGTCTTCCCTATCTCCTGTATTTTATTGTGGCGGTCTTTGTGGTTTATACAGCTGTTGTATTCACCGTCTCGTTAATACTGGCGCCGGGTATCGTCGGTACCGCCGAAGAAGATACGATGGAGACTGTATTTCAGAGTTATTCCACCCTTTGGGCTCAACCCTGGAGATTGGTTTTTTATGAAGCCATAGTCGTTGCACTCGGCGCTGTGGCAGTATTTATCTACTCCTATGTTATGATAATCGGATACCGGTTTTTTAACCTGATCTTTGGGCAATCCTGGTTAATGGGCGGTAAACTCAGCCGCATCACCGAGCAGGCATCTTCTTATATCTTTGGTGTAAATTCACTGCTGACACCCTTCATCAGTAAGATTTTTAATCTATATACACCAGCTTCCCTCGGAATGATTCGGCCGCTTTATCTCACCACCACCGATGTCATTACAATTGTTATGCTGACACTAGCCCTGTTGATTATTGGCGGCAGTGCCATTGCCTATTTACTGACAAATTTCAGTGTGGGGCAATCTTTGATTTACATCATTTTGCGGAAGAAAAAAGATGACGAGGACCTTGTTGAACGCAAAGACGAGGATGAACTCGAGGAAGAAGAGAAAGACGAACTGCCGGAAGATACCGATAAAACCGACGACGACAGTTCTGAATCAGAAGAAGAATCTGCCGGGGAAAAATCCGAAGAATAATTGTGAAAATCCATAACACTATTACGGCGTCCGCTCAAACGGACGCCGTTTATTTACACTGTGAAATAACTTGATTCTGGCGATATCAACTAATAAATTTGCCATTCGTTATGAAATTAAGATTAAATTCATTAAAAGAAGGTTCACAGACAATCGAAATAACTCTCACAAAAAGTGATCTGGCAATCCCCGATGACAGTTTCGTCCACCCGATTCCGGCGTTCCTGAGCATTTACAAGGGCACTAGCCAGATTACTGTTAACGGCCAGTTGAAAACTGATGTAACACTGCAGTGTGACCGCTGTCTGGAATCCTTTGACCATAATTTAGATGTGACCTTTCAATCAATTCTGAGTCCGATGAAATCTTCGGACCCGAAAACCGACGAAAACATCATTCCAATTACATCCAAAACAAACGAAGTCGATCTGTCACCCTTTGCCCATGACGCACTCATCATCGGGCTGCCCATGAAAAGCATCTGCTCCGAAACCTGCAAAGGTATCTGCTCCGTTTGCGGAGTAAACCTGAATCGGGGTAGATGCAAATGTGAAACAACGGATGTGGATGACAGATGGAAAGCGCTAGAAAATTTATTAACTAATACACCAGAGGAGTAAACTATTGGCTTTACCAAAACGTAAAATATCAAAATCAAGAAGAGATAAGCGCCGTACACATCAGAAAGTAACTGCTGTGACAGTTGCAACCTGTCCGCAATGCAATGAATCCAAACTGCCGCACCGGGCATGTCCGAACTGTGGATATTACAAGGGCCGTCCGGTTATTTCGGCCAAAGTAAAATAAACGCTTGCCTATTCTGTTTATTATGAAAATCTGCCGTCTATTGAATAGCAATGATGTCTATTTTCAATTTTACTGATTATTTCTCTACCACATTTCCTGCCAAAATAATATATTTTAGAAATTAGGAATTCATATGCAGAAAATCAGAGCAACGATAACCGCTATTGGCAAATACGCACCGGAACGGATTTTAAACAATTTTGATCTGGAAAAAATGGTCGATACCACAGATGCTTGGATCCGAAGCAGAACCGGTATCTCTGAACGACATATCGCTGCCAAAGGCGAAGCCAGTTCCGATATGGCCAGTTCGGCCTTCCGGGATTTGCAGAGGCGGTTTGATGTCGATCCCAAAGAGATTGACGCCATCGTAGTTGCCACCATTACACCCGACATGTTTTTCCCTTCCACTGCGGCTTTGATTCAGCAAAATATCGGCGCAATAAATGCCTGGGGCTTCGATATATCGGCCGCCTGTTCGGGATTTGTCTATGCCATGGTGATAGCCACTCAATTCGTCGAAAGCGGACGATACCAAAAAGTTCTGGTTGTCGGCTCTGATACAATGAGTACGATTACCGATTATACCAACCGGGACAACTGCGTCCTTTTCGGCGATGCTGCCAGTGTCGTATTGGTTGAACCCACTGAAGATGATGAGCACGGCGTCATTGATTATCTGATGAAAATGGATGGCAGCGGGAAAGATTTCCTGTATATGGCAGGCGGCGGCAGTCGCAATCCGGCCAGCCATGAGACCATTGATAAAGGAATGCATTATATCTATCAGGAAGGCAAATCGGTTTTCAAGTTTGCTGTCAGTAAAATGGCCGAAATATCCGTCGAAGTCCTGGAACGAAATGCACTGACCGGCGCTGATGTTGGCCTGTTCATTCCACATCAGGCCAATAAACGAATTATCGACGCCTGTGTCAGTCGTTTGAAACTGAAAGATAAGCAGGTCATGATCAACATTGATAAATACGCCAACACAACTGCCGCGACTATTCCTCTAGGAATCGTTGACGGCTATGATCAGGGCCGTCTGAAAAAAGGTGATTTGCTCCTGATATCGGCCTTTGGCGGCGGATTTACCTGGGGCAGCATGTTAATAAGATGGAGTCTATAAACCCATGAAAACAGCCTTTGTTTTTCCCGGACAGGCCTCTCAATTTGTCGGAATGGGAGTGGATTTGTACAATACAAAATCCATCGCTCAAAAATATTATGGTATTGCCGACGAACTGTTTGATTTTTCAATAAAGGATATCTCGTTTTACGGACCTCTGCTTGACCTCACTCAGACCCGGGTGACCCAAGCAGCCATTTATATTCACTCTATGATTGTATTTGAAGAATTGAAGGCTCTGGGCAAATTACCGGATATGGTCGCCGGACACAGTCTTGGTGAATACTCCGCGCTGGTGGCAGCCGGGGTTGTTAACTTCAGACAGGGACTGGAATTAGTAAAAATACGGTCTGAACAGATGCAGATCGCCACGGAGAACAATTCCGGTACCATGGCTGCTATTGTGGGATTGGATTATGATACCATTCAGGCAGTTATTAAAAAATCGGTGATTGGCGGTATCTGCAACATTGCCAACTATAACTCACAAAATCAGATTGTGATCAGCGGCGACGTGCATACTGTCCAGTCAACCATGATGGCGCTAAAAGAGGCCGGCGCTAAAAGGGTAA
>JAUSPJ010000260.1 GCA_030655795.1 Fidelibacterota bacterium
TTAACTAAATGACAAATCGAAAGTTTCATACGATCTCATGGGAAAAACAGATTAAATGTTTTTAGTAATCAATCGAATGTTTTCCGGGCTTATAACCCGAATAATTAATCCCTGGGAACGTATATGGTAGGGTTCTTTAACATAGGGACATATAATATAATTTTCACCATCCGGGTAAATACTGCGAAAAGCCAACTGGTTATTAGATTCCAAACGCTCCGGTGATATTTTACACTCAATGGCAATCGTTTTATTATTATTTGCTTTAATGACGAAATCGACTTCCCGACCGGATTTGTCTCGCCAGTAATACAGGTCGTGATCGGGAATAAAGGTACGCAGGGAATCTATGACCAGGTGTTCCCATAACAGTCCCCGTTCACTGCCTCGCAGAGTATTCCAACCATTTAGAAATGCAACAAAGCCTGTATCAAATCCATACCCTTTGGGTTGATGCGTAATTTCCCGCCGACCTCCTCCATGAAAAGGTGGTAAAAGGAAAACAGCATTAGCAATCTGCATAGCTTCCAGGTAACTGTTGACTGTTGGACGGCTTATTCCAGACATTTTTGCCAGATTAGAATATTGCAGCAGCCCACCACTTTGCCGGAACAACAAACGGAGCAATTTCAGAAAACCTGTTCGCTGGCGGATGCTGAAAAGTTCCTGAATATCCCGGGCATAAAAACTGTCGAGCCATTCAGCGTAAAATTCCGGATTGCGATCTGCCGATAGCAACATTTCCGGTAATCCGCCATTTATCAAGCGGTGATCAAGGCTTTTTTGATTAAATACAGTCTGACTTTCCGTCCAAAGTACCGGCGGTAAATGAATCGTTATTTTTCGACCTGTCAGAGAATCACGAAACTTATTAGTTGCAGCCAATGTGGAGGAACCGGTCGCCAGTATCTTCAGATGGGGATATTCATCCGCAGCAATCTTCAGTATCAGACTGGGATCAGCAAGCCGGTGAACCTCATCAAAAATAATTTCGGAGCTCTCTGGTAATTGATTAAAGAATAATTCCGGATCCTGTAGTTTTTGGGCTGTTGAAGGTAGATCACAATTAAGATAAATGGCATCTGGAATCATTTTCGCAATTGTGGTTTTACCAACTCGCCGAACGCCCGACAACCAAACAACCGGTCTCAATTTCCAGGCATTTGAAATCAGTTCCAGCCATAAATCTCTTTTATACATATTCCACCTGTATATTACACAATGACGTCTAAATGTAAATTATGATTACATATTATCCAACAGTTATCTTGCGTTATGGCTGCGAGATTCAGACCATGCCGGATGGCAGCCGTCAGTCGCTCTATATATCTAAATTGTAAAGGGCCGGCGCTTAGGGCTTAGTCGCCGACCCTTTTTTGCCCCCAACATGCGTTTCCACCCGATCATCTTACCTTATCATCACCATCTTTTGGGTCTTTGTAAATGTCCTGCTCTCACCGGTAGCCACTATCCTCAGAAAATACAATCCACTGGCCACCAGCCTGCCATTATCGTCCTTGGCATCCCAGGGTCGGTGGTAATAGTGGGCTTCATTAAAGTTATCAACCGAAATGCGAGTTTGATAAACAAATTCTGAAAACAAATAATATAGCGCGATACCACTCTCATAAATATTATATACACTGCTTTAAATTAACGAATAAATATCAAATGTCAACACCCAAATCGGGCAACCCAGGAATTAATTCGCGGGCTGACTCAACATAAAAACTTGTAATACCGTGTTCTGCTTATATCGAGCTTACTATTTCACCAGCGCCAGTTTGCGGAGCTGATAAAAATCACCGGCATGAATAGCATAGAAGTAAATACCAGATGCCAGTTCCCTGCCATTCACATCCCGGCTGTTCCAGGACAGATCGTAGATTCCGGGAACCCGGTTATCATCCAGCAATGTGGCAACCTTACGACCGAGCAGATCGAAGAGTTCAAGCGTAACCTGTGACGCTTTCGGAAGCTCAAAACGAATCACGGTTTCTGAATTGAAGGGATTCGGGTAGTTTTGATATAGCCTGTACTGCCCCGGTATAATTTTCAGGGCGGTTTGGACTTGCTTACCAAAACGGTCAACGGCCAGCGCATTTACAATTTTTCCCGGATTGCTGAGTTTCCCAAGGCTGCCCGTGCCGGATATTATGGCAAGATCCGAGAGACTGTAGATAAGAATAATATTGTTCTGCTGCTTCACTGAGATTCTGTCATTTTCAACAATTTCACTAGTCAGTTCGAATACGCCATCCGACTCGAACTCAATTTGCAGCGCTGATAGCGGTGAATTGCTTTCAAATAAAAGTTGCTGATCCTGCAGACTTAACTGCAATGTGTTTCCGTCGGATTCGACCGGTTTTGCAAATCCCTCGCGCCCCAGGATAATATTAATAATCCAGACCAGATCGAGAACGTTGATTTGGTCATCGTTGTTCAGGTCGGCTGCCCAGTATTCAAACTCATTGCCCGGCGGATCAATTTGCAGGATCAGGTTGACGACTTTCGTAAGGTCAAGGACGTTAATTTGCCCGTCCTTATTCATATCACCCTTTGAATAATCGGGTTCTCTTAGCAGGTACTCAATCGTAAACACGTTAGAACCGACCTTGACTGTATCAACGACGGTTTGGGGTTGATGCCCGAATAACTGCGCCCAAATTCGATAATAGCCAACTTCAACCGACGGAGAATAGATAAACTCACCATCGGTATTGCTCACACCGCTAAATACAGGATTTAATGTATCAGGATACAGGTATCCGGTAATCATTACGTCAGCAAGTGGTTGTTGGTCCGTATTCGTTATCAATCCCGCCAAAGAACCATACGCTTTACTGACAGTGACAGTTTTTTCAAATACCTCATATCCTGGTTTTAAAAGAGCCGCAACGACGGTTCCAATCGTAACCGGTAAAACCTGAATACTGCCGTTTGCGATAAGGGTATCGATGCCGCAACCAAGCGCTGCAAGTGTAATATTACTCTCGTCGGCAGATCCGTGGATTTGCCCGATGTGCCCCGGAACCAGTGAATTTTCGACATTGAATTGTTTTACGCTGACAGCAATTTCGGGATTTGAAAACGAAGATGCGTCGCTTACTTGTAATGTCTCGGCAAAAATATAATTGTCTTCACCGGACAGTTTGCCTTTAATTTTTAACAACTCACCGTATTTGGGCATAAATTGAAATTGCAGTACACCATTTGAATTACTTGTGCCTAAAAGACTGTCACCGGCGACAGTCCAACCTGAAACATATATTTCCGCCCCTTCGACGGCATTAGAACTGTCATCCAAAACGGTCACAGAAATATTTGAAATCGTATCAACCGGAACTGTCGTCGGTTCAAGAGTAACATTCAAAGGATCAACGACCTTCAGTGTATCTATAAAAGGTATCTGCTGTTTGCCGGTAATCGTTAATATCAGGTCGCCTGACTGCAGAGTTTCAAAATCTAATGGTAATGTAACAGTTCCGTCGATACCGGTCACGCCATAAGCGACAATATTTTCGTTCTGCACCAGGGTAACCACCGCATTTTCCATAGCGCCGGATTCATTCATAACCGAAACCGAATAGTGTCCGGCGTTCAGTGCGAAGACCGGATTGTAATCAACAAACGTTTGTTTTGGTGTGCCGACCCACGGCTTTATCGATGGATCGCCTAAAATATTATAAACATCATAATAGTATTTGTATGTCCGGTTATCATTCGCGGCAGTCTGTGAATAAACAT
>JAUSPJ010000262.1 GCA_030655795.1 Fidelibacterota bacterium
GCAATGACCGAGATCTTTCCCTGTTCCCGGGTAAACATCCTGACAATAGTGCTGCTTTCCCGGAACGGAATGGTTCGTAAAATAAGCGCCTCTGTCTTGATAAGTGTCATATCGTCAACATAGATTAAAATAATAAAAGGATGGTTACAAGGGATTTATGACAAGTAGTGAGATAAATCAGACATTGCGAAAGCATCGAGCTTCCGCAATGTTATCTCCGGTAAAGAATAATTTTTAGTAGGATTTTCCGAAAATGACATAGGTGTCAGCCGGTTTTCCAGTATAGAAGCAGGCGCCGGCTTGATTCTGGTCGAAGGGGATGCACCGAATGGTGGCTTTGGTTTCCTCCTTGATTTTCGCTTCCATTTTACCGTCGCCGGCCCAGAATGCCTTGACAAAGCCGCCGGCCTCGATAATCCGCTTGAAGTCATCGTAATTATCCACTTCGTGGGTGTTGTCATTTCTGAATTTCAATGCGCGCTGAAACATGCTGTTTTGGATATCTTCGAGCAGGTGATTGACCATAGAAAAGAGACTTTCGACTGCCACGAAATGTTTTTCACCCGTATCTCTGCGAACGAGAACGACCTGTTTTTTTTCAAGATCGTTTGGGCCGATCTCCAGCCGTAGCGGTACACCCTTCATTTCCCACTGGTTAAATTTCCAGCCCGCCGAAACCTGATCATTATCATCAACCAGGAACCGGATGTCTTCCCGGTTGAACTGGAGTTTGATTTTAGCGACCTCTTCCATCAGAAGAGCTTTTTGTTCGTCTGTTCGCCAAATCGGAATAATAACGATCTGGTAGGGAGCAATTTTGGGCGGCAGGATTAATCCCTTGTCGTCGCCGTGGGTCATGATTACACCGCCGACCAGGCGGGTGCTGACGCCCCAGCTGGTGGCATACACATACTCCTGTTTATTTTCACGGGTCAGAAAAGTGACATCGAAGGCTTTGGCAAAATTTTGCCCTAAATTGTGAGAAGTGCCAGATTGCAAGGCTTTCATATCACCCATCATGGCTTCAATGGAATAGGTATGCACAGCCCCGGCAAATTTTTCAGAATCGGTTTTCTTGCCGACATAGACCGGCATTGCCATATAATCCTCGGCCAATACACGATATATTTCAATAATTTTCCTGGTCTCTACCTCCGCTTCTTCGAAACTTGCATGGGCCGTGTGACCTTCCTGCCAGAGGAACTCGGTAGTCCGGAGGAACAGCCGGGTCCGCATTTCCCAGCGAACCACATTGACCCACTGATTGATTAAAAGAGGCAGGTCTCTATACGAGTTGATCCATTTTTTGTACATGGACCAGATGATCGTTTCGGAGGTGGGACGGATATACAGCGGTTCGTCAAGTTTTTTACCGCCGCCATGCGTAACCACGGCGCATTCCGGGGCAAAGCCCGCAACGTGTTCGGCCTCTTTGTGCATATAGCTTTCAGGAATAAACATCGGGAAATAGGCATTCACATGTCCGGTTTCCTTGAACATGCGATCGGCGACTGCTTTAATATTTTCCCACAAAGCAAAGCCATAGGGGCGAATAACCATCGTACCTTTGACCGGGCCGTAATCGGCCATCTCGGCTTTTTGGACAACGTCGGTATACCATTTGGCGTAATCTTCACTTCGTTTGGTTACACTGATAGACAAAATTTTACCCTACTCTTCCTTTTTCTTTTTTTCTGAAAAACCAATGCGGTGAAAGGGATTCACAATACTGGTACAGATGTTAAACAGATGGGCGCCGGTACGTTTTAAAAACCGCAAATAGAGACCCAGAGTAACCGCATCGGATACGCTGAATTCGCCACCGCCCTGGATCAGGGCGTTCGTTGTGAGAGTGCAGTCCTTGGATACTTCCCGGTAGCCTTTAACGACTTTTCGGGCCAGAACCGGATCAGATTCCGGAAACGCTTTTAATGTAATCTCGAAAAACCCTTCGATTCGTTTTTCAATACTGGCCAGAACGTCTTCGTAGATGCCGCCGTTTAATTTCTCTTTGTGAAGATTGGCCAGATCGGCGATATTTTTCATATAATCACCGATGCGTTCGATGTCAATCACAATACTGGCAATTGTCAATCCACCGGGTATTTCGGCCTTGTCAAACATTATTAGATGGGTCAGAATATCACGGCGGATTTGACGCTCAGATTTATTGATGATTATATCGGTCTGGTAGATATCAATCTGCATATCGTTGTAATTACAGTGCCGCAGACAGCGGACGGCCTCTTTATACATTTTAAAATCTGTCTCGAGAGTTTTTATATACTTATCAAGTATCTTGGTTGTTGCAGCCTGTTTTTTCCAGATGTTGAACAATTCTCTAATCATTACACTCACCTCATCAGTAAAATTAAAAGTAATGGGATTAAAAAGAAAACTAATAATATATACGCAATTGGAATCCAGCGATGCCGCACCGACCATCGGGCAAAAACCGTAGCCATGGTAATTGGTACGTTTTTCAACGGGAGCCAGATGAGGATTCCAAGAACATTAAAAAGCAAATGACTGAATGCAATTGTGAGCGCATCGGCATTACTGGTGGCCAGCGAGGCCAGAAACGCGGTGATGGTTGTACCCACATTCGCACCCAGATCATAGGGAAAAATCTTTTTTAAACTCAAAACACCGGCGGCCGCCAGAGGAACAACGAGGGAGGTTGTAATTGAACTGCTTTGAACCAGGGCCGTGAAAAACATACCCAGTAATAGAGCCCGGAATGCGGTTTTAAAAATATATTGATCAAAAAACGCCTCGATTTTTTTCAAGACCAATGATTTCATGACGACGACCAGGTACCGCAACGCTACAAAGAGCAGGATAAAAGCGATGACTATCCCGATCCACGGATGGTTTGGGAAGAGCTGAAGGACCGCGTCGGCAACCGGTTTTAAAATGGTGTTCAACGGGTTTACAAATTTTAAACCGCCGACATTCACAAACAGCCCCGATGCGGCTCTTGCAGATATGCCGATAATGTTGAACATCAGCTGCAGCGGAAAAATAACGGCTACCGACAGGACATTGAAAAAATCGTGAACAATGCTGGCGCCCAGCGCCCGCTCGAACTCTTCCGATCTTTGGATATGACCGATGGATACAATCAGGTTGGTAATACTGGTACCGATATTTGCGCCCATGATAATCGGGATGGCGAGATCGATTGTGAGAACATGTCCTGCAACCATACTGACTACCAGCGATGTGGTAAGCGACGAACTCTGAACCAGGCTCGTGGTAAATATTCCCACCACCAGCCCCATAACCGGATTAGACACCATATGCATGATTGCTTCTGCGGTGTCATTGCCCATCATTTTAAAGGAAGTACCAATCAGTGTGATGCTCAGCAGGAATATGTAAACCAGACCGAGCAGGGCCAGGGTTTTGAGGAGCTTGTTAAATTTATCTGGTATATGTTGTTTCAACATAAACATTTATCCATAAGTAATATTAAAAATTAATTAGTTCCGGCGCGAAATTAACAAATTTTTCTTACAGTGACTACTATAAAATCGATTTAGTTGGTTTCCAGCGGGCGATGGCAACAGACAAAATGACTTTCTGATAATGCTGTCGGCAACGGAAACGTGTTTCGGCATAAATCCGAGGCTCTTTGACATCTGGGGTGATATGGACAGCCGGGAATCGATTGTGTAATAGACGGTGTCGCACCGGGAATTGGTCGCGGGAGACGGTTTTGATTCAAGGCTGTCTGAATGTCCAATAAGGCATTTGTATAAGGATGTGCGGGTGCGCGCTGTATATCAGTAGTATTGCGGTATTCGATGCCATGGCCATTGTATATGACCAACATTGAATCGGAAAATCCGAGCGCTTCGTTCAGATCATGGGTAACTAAAATCAGCGATAAATTGTTTTTCTTTTTTAATTCCTGCAGCAGATCAAGGTATTGCTTTTTTGCTATCGAATCGAGTGAAGAAGTTGGTTCGTCGGCCATTAAGATGCGTGGATGACTGGCGAGAGCCAGCGCCAGAGCAATCCGCTGGGACATCCCACCGGATAATTGATGCGGATATTTATTGAAAACAGCTTCTGCGTCTGATAGCCCAACCTGCTCGATTAGCTGAATTGCCTGTTGTTTATTCTGAGAGGATGAGTCAGATGCGTGTTCTTTCAAAACATCAACAATCTGTTTGCCGCATTTGAACAGCGGATTAATACTGCCCGGGGCGTCCTGAAAAACCATACTGATATTGGACCCGCGAAGATTCTTGAAACGAGGATCTTCACGGTTAGTAATTTTAATGACGGTATTGTCGTTCTTGAAAAAATTCAGCGTTCCTCCGGTTTGAAAGTGCGGTGGTAGGAGTCCGACTATCATTTTGCACAAAGTACTCTTTCCGCAGCCGCTTTCGCCGATTATAGCGAGGGTTTCTCCCCGTTTTAATGTGAAAGAAATGTCCCGTAAAAGGTAAATGTTTTTATCCGGGTAATGTATATGGACGGATAGATATTCGACGGACAAGATATTCATGGCGTGATGGTCTGGTCTATAATGTTTTTAGTGTAAATGTGCCGGGGATTGTTGAGCAGCTGAGCAAGCGGTTGCTGTTCAAGGAATTGTCCGTTTTTCATAACGGCTACACGATCAGCCAGCAACTGAACGATCGATAAATTATGAGAAACCAATAAAAACGTTAGATGCTTTATTTCCCGGAGGGAAATTAGCAGTTCTACGATCTGAACCGCCACGGACAGGTCCTGGGAAGTAACCGGTTCATCGAGCAGGAGCAATGCCGGCTTGACACTGAGCGCCCGCGCCAAAACAATCCGCTGTTTTTGTCCACCGCTGAGCTGATGCGGAAAATAGTTCAGGATTTCTCTGCTCAAACCGACAGAGGCTAATAATTGGTCTGTTTGAGAATCCTGGAGATGATTCGGTAGCGCCTCTCTTAGGATGTCCCCAATACGCATACGGGGATTCAGGGCCTGATTATAATCCTGAAAGACCGGCTGAATTTTGGGGCGCAATTTCCGTAAATTCTTGGAAGACAAATTTAAAAGGTTCTGTTTTTCAAACAGAATAGTTCCACTTTTAGGTCGAACAAACCCGAGAATTGCCTCAATAATACTGCTTTTCCCGCAACCGGATTCGCCGACAATAGCGAAACACTCGCCGAAAAAGATTTTAAAAGATACGTCTATAACCGCCGGTTTGGTCAATCTGCGAAATCCGCCGGGACTGTTAATCGGGTATTCGATGTGAAGACTGTTTACTTCGAGTATGGGCTGGTGTTGTCTGGTGTAGTTCATGGATGTTTATAAAGATTTTTTCGGATCAAACTGTTTTTGCAGGCCGTCGCCAATCAGGTTAAAGCCGACGACAGTTGTGAGTATTAAAAATCCTGCCGGTACAGAAAGCCACCAGGTACCCAGCGGATCGATTTTTCCGTCATTTAAAATGGACCCCCAGCTGGCATTGGGCGCCTGAATGCCCAGTCCGAGAAAACTCAGACCGGACTCAACCAGTATAATAGTCGAAATCAACAATACAGACGACACAATTACCGGGCTGAGAATGTTTGGCAGAATATGTTTAAATAAAATTCTTGGTGTGCCAAATCCGAGCGCCCGTGCGGATTTTACATAGGCCAGATTTTTTTTGGACATTACTTCAGACCGAACGATTCGGGCAATCTCCATCCATGAAAACAGGGCCAGCGCCCAGATCAGGAGATTTATCGATGAGGCCCCTAGGCCGATAATCAATAATACAACAAACAACCGTGGAAACGCCAGCATTACATCGACCAGACGCATGACAACAAGGTCAAACCAGCCGCCCCAATAGGCCGAAAACAAACCGGTGACGGTGCCAATTAATACTGCGATAAATGTAGATAAAATAGCCACGGTCCAGGTAATTCGTCCTCCGTAAACCAGACGAGAAAACACATCTCTGCCATAGTAGTCTGTTCCCATCCAGTGTGAAGAAGAGGGGGCCTGTAAAGAGTCTGATAAATCCTGGGATGTATGGTCGTGTAGTGTAAGAATTGGACCAAGTAACAAAAACAGAAAAACAAGACCGATTGCGACATGCCCTGAAAACAGCGACCGGTTTTTCACGGTTTTAAAAGGAAAGATTTTCATAATCCTCCTGGGCCGTTACGAATTCTGGGATCGACAACCATATAACAGATGTCTGCAATCAGGTTAAAAAAGATTACGGTGATAAATGCGAGGGTCGCGCCGGCCATCAGGATCGGATAATCCCGGCCAAATACAGCCGTGACCATCGCCCTTCCGACTCCGGGCAGCGCAAATACAACTTCGACAATTAAAGCGCCGCTTAACAGGGCCGGAATTATTATGCCTAAAATGCTGATAACCGGGAGGAGTGAATTTTTCAGAGAATATTTCCATAATATCGTTGATTGTCGGATGCCTCGTGCTTTGGCTGCCAATATATAGTCGGATTGCAGGGCGTCTATCATCCCGGCCCGGATATATTTAAAAAAGGTTGCCGCCAGGGGAAGTCCTAATGTTAAAACGGGTAAGATGAGATGTTTGACAGAATCCAGTAATTGTCCGACACTATTTAATTGATCGTAGTAAAGCGAATGAAGATGTGAGCCCGGCAGCCAGCCCAGCCGGATTGTGAAAAATCCAATTAGCATTAGTCCAAGCCAAAACGCCGGTGTGGAAATAAAAACCATCATTATACCGTTTATGATGCGATCAAAAAGAGTGTCAGCTCTTGTAGCAGTAAAAATTCCCAAAGAGATGCCAATGAAAAGGGCAAATAGCAACGCCCAAAAGGAGAGTATCAGGGTGGATTTGAGGGCGGCAGTTAACACTGCCACACAGGATTTTCCATTATAGAAGGAATACCCAAAATCAAAATGGAATAATACCCGTTCCAGCCAGTGACCGTATTGAA
>JAUSPJ010000273.1 GCA_030655795.1 Fidelibacterota bacterium
ATACCTTCATTAAAAAAGAATTTTAATTCGTAAATCCCGGAACTCAACTGTACATACTTGCCGTTAGATACCCGGCTGATGGTTGATATATCCATGTTCACATCTTCGGCAATATCCTTGAGTATCATGGGTTTCAGCGGATTGCGGTAGTCCTCGAAAAAGTCCTGCTGGCGCTGAATAATGGCTTTCATCACTTTAATCATCGTCAACCGGCGCTGATAAATGGACTGGATAAACCACTTGGCCATATCGATTTTTTTCTTGAGATACTGCTTGGTATCTGTCGACAGCTTCTCACCATTGGATATCATATTCAAATAGCCGGAACTGATTCGTAACTCGGGCACCCGCGAGTCATTAACCTCGATGATAAATTCATCACCCATTTTTTCAACAATCAAATCAGGGATGATATATTGCGGATCGGTTCCCAGCAATGAAACGCCGGGTTTCGGATTAAGTTTCTGAACAGTGTCCTGCACCGCTTGAATTCGATCCTTACTCCAGCCAAGACTTTTAATTATCCGCTGAAACCGGCGATTGGCAAAATCATCGAAATACTCCCGAATAATTAATTTGGAGTCCTCGGTATTCTCCATCTGTTTCAGCTGAATCAGCAGACACTCCTGTAAATTCCTGGCGGCAATACCCGGCGGGTCCATCTGTTGCAGCTGGTTGAGAACTCTCTCCGCCTGCTCTATACGGACCGACTGACTATAGGCAATATTTTCAATTGGAATACTCAGATAACCGCGCTCATCCAGATTCCAGATGATTTCGTTGGCAATCAGCACTTCCACCGGTGTCAGGTTCATCAGCTTTAACTGGTCGAAAAGGTAATCCACCATCCCCTTCGGAGATATCTGAACCGGTGTGAAATCCTTTTTGCTGCGATCATACTCTATTTTTGGCTCATAATCATCATTCTGCGGAAGTATTTCCTCCCAATCAATAACTTCTTCCTCGTTCTGCTCAGAATCCTGGGGTTCATCGGCATCGTTATCTTCAGGTGGCAAATCTTCGAGCACCGGGTTCTGTTCGAGTTCCTGATTAACCCGCGCCTCCAGCGCGAGGGTCGTCAGCTGCAAGATTGTCGATTGAAGGATCTGTTGAGGAGTCAGGCGCAGTTCCTGGGACAATTTCTGAATCTGAGATTGGGATAGCTGCATCATCTGGCCAGTCGGAAGCTGTCTCCTAAATATAAGCGTTTGGCGTCTCCATCGTTTGCCAGTACTTCCGAAGTACCGGATTTCAGGATTTTCCCTTCGAACATCAGGTAGGAGCGGTCTGTAATAGACAGAGTTTCATGAACATTATGGTCGGTGATCAGGACTCCAATGTTTTTGTCTTTCAGCCCCACTATAATCTTCTGAATATCTTCCACAGCGATAGGATCAACTCCTACAAAAGGTTCATCCAGCAGAATAAAATCCGGATTGGTTACCAGGGCGCGGGTAATTTCTGTCCGGCGGCGTTCCCCTCCGGAAAGCGTATAGGCTTTACTCTTGCGATATTTTCGGATATTAAGTTCATCCAGCAGTATTTCAAGACGTTCCATCTGTTCTTTTTTACTGATACCGAGGGTCTGAAGCACCAGCAGCAGGTTTTGCTCGACAGTCAGTTTTCGAAAAACTGATGGTTCTTGAGACAGGTACCCAATGCCCAACTGGGCCCGTTTATACATGGGTAAATTAGTTACTTCGAGATTATTAATATAAACTTTCCCCGATGAAGGCCTGACCATTCCGGTAAACATATGAAAGGTGGTTGTTTTTCCGGCGCCGTTTGGTCCCAGCAGGCCAACCACTTCACCTTTATGAACATTGACAGCGCTATGGTCAACAACCATGCGCTTACCATATATTTTACACAGATTTTCACCGCGTAATATTTTTTCCGAAAGCCTGGTCTCCTGCACGATTACCTTCCAGCTATTCCATTGTTCGACCGGTCACACCGGCCGGTTTATCTATTATCCAGTTTTCCAGATCAGAATCCGATTCAAATCCGATACCCGTCAATGTATCCTGATCACTCACCAGGGTGATAAACACATCGGAAATGATTCGTTCGCGCCGATGATCCCAGCGCAGTTCTTCGGTATATAAGGTCACGCCGCTGTCCGAAACGACAACCACATTGCCGCTGGCCAGCAGATCGTTCGTATTTTCATTTACCCGGGCCCGGTGGGATTTCAAATGGGAAAGGTGAGATTGTTCGGCATTAAAAAAATCGACATCCACGGTTTCGTCCAGCACAATCGTGGATTCGTCATTATTTTTGGTCAAATGCCCGGCCAACACAATTGCCCGTTTCTGCCCGTTTTTCGTCAAGATAATCTCGGTATTCCAACTCTCCTGGTCGGGGTATTTCTTTGCGTCTGCCTCAATGACTTCATCCTCAACTGAACTACAAGCAAGAATCAATATCACCAAGAGCAGATAAATAAAAGGTTTCTTCATCCCATTATTCCGTAACGTAAAATATCATGAATGTGGATGATGCCGGTCGGTTTACCGGTTTTATCCTCATCAAAAACAAAGAGATTCGTGACGGCATATTCTTCCATCTGATAGAGCGCATCGATCGCCAGGGTTGATGATTTTAGAAACTTAGGATTTTTTGTCATGATATCCTGGGGCAATACATTCAGAAAATTCTCCGTATGTTCCAGCCCCCGTCTCAAATCACCATCGGTAATTACACCAAGCAAATTCTCTTCGGAATCCAGAATACCGACAACTCCCAGACCTTTTTTAGTCATGGTAAATAGAACCTGTTTCATGCTGTCATTGATTGAGGCCAGAGGAATTGCGTCACCGGTGTGCACCAGATCCTGAACAGTAGTCAGCAAGCGCCTTCCCAATGAACCACCCGGATGCAGCCCTGCAAAATCGAGCTCTTTGAATTTGCGTTTATTCATTAATGCAATCGCCAGGGCATCGCCCAATGCCAGTGTCACAATCGTACTTGCCGTCGGGACAATCCCCAGCGGACAGGCTTCCGCAGGTACGCTGGTATCAATAACAAGATCACACTTTTTCGCCAGAGAAGATTCACTGTTCCCGATAAAACCGATTACCGGCACTTTGATCTTTTTCAGATAGGGCAGCAGGTAAATGACTTCACTGGTTTCGCCGCTGTTGGATATTAGAATGAGTGCATCGTGTTTACTGACGCCGCCCAGATCGCCGTGACCAGCTTCATAGGAATGCAGGAAAAAACTGGGAGTGCCGGTGGATGACAGGGTTGCAGCAATTTTCCGACCGACCAATCCGGATTTTCCAACACCGGTAACAATTACTTTGCCACTGGTCCGGTACAGAAGTTCGACTATATTTTTAAAATTTTCATCAATTCGGTTCTCCAGATTGGCAATTGCAACGGACTCGGCGCGAATCAGCTCTTTTGCGATTTTGAGATAGGATTCCGGCATGTTAATTATCCTTATAGGTATGCTTGGTAAGTTTTTCAAGGGCCATCGCAAATTTGTCCTGGGCATTCAGAAGCAGCTCGATTACTTCCCGGACGGCTCCGTGTCCGCCGCGAACGTGAGTGACATAATCGGCTGCATTTTTGACAATTTGAGCTGCGTTTGCAACTGCGACTCCGACACCAGCCCGGCGAATCAGCGGAATATCCACCAGATCATCCCCAATATACAAAATCTCAGCATCATTCAGATCAAAATCCGCCTTGATTTTCAAATATGGTTCAATCTTTGCCAGGTTGCCCTGGTACAGGTGCTCATCCAGTCCTAATTCCTTCATCCGGTGTAATGTAACTCCGGATTTCCGGCCGGAAATAATCGCCATGGGTATTTCAACCGCTTTCATCAGTGCAATTCCAGCGCCGTCCAAGACATTAAAGCGTTTAAATTCTTCTCCATTATGACCAATATAAAGTGATCCGTCGGTGAAAACACCGTCAACATCGGAAATTACCAGTTTTATTTTCAAAAGGCATTCTGTTAACGCATTTTTATCCATTAAAATCCTTAATAACCGATCGAAGCGTTATTAACTGGGTAAGTAATTCGGACAGGCGATCCAGCGGATATTGAGTGTCCCGGTCACTTTTCGCTCGTTCGACATTATCATGCACCTCCATGAAAATTCCATCGGCGCCGGCGGCAACCATCGCACGTGTTGTACAGGGAATCATTTGCCGGCTGCCGCCCGTGGTTTTACCTCCGGGTAGCTGGGCGGAATGAGTGGCATCAAAAATCACCGGATAACCGGTTTGCTGCATAACTGGAATTGCCCTGACGTCGGTGACCAGCGCACCGTAGCCAAAGCACACTCCCCGATCGGTCAGGAGGATGCGGGTGTTTCCGGCGCTTTCAATTTTTTTAACAATGTACTGCATATCCTGCGGGGCCACAAATTGCCCTTTCTTGACATTGACGACTTTACCGGTTTTCCCGGCAGCGACTAACAGATCGGTCTGGCGGCATAAAAACGCCGGAATCTGGATCACATCCACTACTTCCGACACCGGTAATACCTGGCTGGTTTCATGGACATCGGTCAGTATGGGAACATTCAATGTGTCTTTCACTGCAGCGAGTATTTTCAAGCCTTCATCCAGACCGGGGCCGCGATACGAATCAATCGAACTGCGGTTGGCTTTATCAAATGAGGTTTTAAATATGAATGGTACCTTTAAGCGGTCCGTCATTTTGCGCAGCTGCTCCGCCATAAACATCGTGTGATCATAACTCTCAATCACACAGGGTCCTAAAATAAAAACCAGCGGATGGTTCTTTCCAATTGAAATAGTATCCAATACGACATCAGGCATTTTTTTTCTGTCCTTTATGGAAATTGACGGCCGCTTCGACAAATTCACGGAATAAAGGATGAGCTTTACTGATCCGGGATTTCAACAGGTAACCGATCGACGCACTGCTAATCCCCTTGCCCAATCCGGAAATGACGCCGCCGGTAACAAATATGTATTTTGTCGGAGTCTCAGGCTTCATTCGGATTCAATAGCCTTTCTGCGTGGTTTACATCTTCCAAAGTATCAATCCCGAGTGAAATTTTATCGGTAAGAACTACCCGGATTTTGTCTCCGTTCTCAAGAATCCGCAGCTGCTCCAGTTGTTCCAGTTGTTCCAGTATTGTTTGCGGCATTTGCACAAATTTCTGCAGATACTGCTGCCTGAACACATACACTCCGATGTGCTGCAAGGCCGGATGAGCCGACAGCGCTGCACGGTTTCGAATATAAGGAATGTTCTGACGACTGAAAAGCAGTGCATTCTGATTTCGGTCAATCAGGACTTTGACAACATTCGGGTCATTCAATTCCGCTTCACTGATTCCCACTTT
>JAUSPJ010000276.1 GCA_030655795.1 Fidelibacterota bacterium
GGTTTATTCACCACGATTTGGTAAAAGATAATTTTTTGGTAACTGATACTGACAGCCGTTCAGTGTTCTAAGACGATCTTACTCTCGTGGAGCAAAAGAAGAAAATGACCATTAAAGAACGGATGGACGATATCGCCAAACTGGGCCTGTGCAGCTGTAATTTAGATCACGACCATGATGACTGTTTGTGGTTATATTTCATTCTCAGTTACGATTCTGAAAACGCTGAAAACTTGCTTAACCATCTGAAAAAAAGTATTCAAAAATATCAAAAGACCAGAGAATCCGCATAAAAACGCTGAATCCAATTCAATAGAAATACCCGGGTTGAAATTAATCAAGATATTCGTGAGAGTAATTGTCTGTTATCTAATGCTATACCAATTGGTGGCGGCTCAGTCCGGCCAGCCGTTTACGTTGGGTGAGAAATTAAACTATTCGGCATGGTTTAATTTCATTAAGGGTGGTGAATCATCTCTTGAACTTCTGGGTATT
This sequence comes from Fidelibacterota bacterium, assembly GCA_030655795.1. Classification (GTDB taxonomy): domain Bacteria; phylum Fidelibacterota; class UBA2242; order UBA2242; family UBA2242; genus B118-G9. The sequence goes on from JAUSPJ010000276.1 coordinate 496, forward strand.
GAAGAAATTAATGGTATTTCCACATATCATGTCCGGTCAGTTACCGAATCCCTGCCTTTTTTCGACCGGTTCTATAAGGTCCGTGATTATATGGACTCCTGGATAGATATTTCCGGACGGTTCTCGCATCGGTTTTCCAAATCGCTCAGGGAGGGCAGGTATCGAAAAAAGTATTCCGTAGATTTCAATTACCAGTCAGGATTAGCCATTTCCAAAAATGACCGGAATTTAATTCCCGAAATGGTACAGGATGGTTTGTCCATGTTCTATTATGTCCGCACGCTGGATTTGACAGTCGGTGATATAGTCGAGATTAACTATTTTGATAATGATTCGTTAAGGCCGTTTTTAATTAAAGTTGATAAGATTGAATCGGTAAAGACGCCGGTCGGTGATATGGATTGTTTTGTTCTGGCGCCTTATCTGGAAACCGGCAATCTTTTAAAGCACAAAAGTAAAGTGACGATTTATCTCAGTACCGATGAGCGACGTATTCCGGTGATGATCTCCAATGAAGCCCGCTTTGGATCGCTGGTTCTGAAACTGGAATCAATCGAAAAGCCTGATTAATAATACCTATACTCATATTCGGTCTTTTGGCGGAGTGTTTTCGCACTGTCACTGAATACAAAATACAGATCGCTGAGCGGTTTTCCCTTGACATCGTAGTGATGTTCCCAGAGTGATTTATATTGAAGATCTGTTTTCGGGGATAGCCCTGACCGGAATTGTTTGACTAGTTGATTGCTTTGATTGTATTCATATCGATCAAGAGTACGGATGCGGTCGTTCCGAATCATGGCCCGTTCAATCATTAGATCGTTATCGATCTTCTTCAAAAGAGTGAATGACAGGGAATCACAATCAGGCATAGAACATCTTTCTTCGACGAGGTCATCAGCCGGATAGGAATAATCAATTATAAACAGCGTATCACCGCCTGGATAGCAGCGGACTCGCTGAGTATATTTTCCTTCCGGGTTCAATTTATAGGTGTCCCTTACCTTTAATTCACTATCCCGGAAGTCGCTAAATTCAATAAGGGTTCCTTCGGAATTATAGGTATATACCTCTCGACCCCGTGATTTACTTGTTGTTGAGAAATCTGATTTTTCCAGCAGAAGACCATTTTCATCATAACCGTATTTTGTGGTTCGCCGGTGTTTGCGGGGAGACTTGTAATATTTTGTTTTAATTAACCTGGAATTCCGGTCATATTTATTGATTTCCCATTCAATCAGCGAGTCATTTTCACTGAAGCCCTTGGTTTTGATCTTTTGACCGTTTTTATTATATGTTTCAATGCAGTATTTTGATTCGAACGTATATCGGGCTTTTCCACAAACTCGTTCTTTTGATAAAACCCAGGTCGTATCACCGTTACTGATGGAATATTCATAGGATTTAATAGTGACCGTCTTTACACCCAGATAAGGATTATTGACATCGATTTCAGGTTTTGAGCATTCAAAGAATACAATAACGAATAACACCAATAGAAGCGCGAAATGTAACACTTTTTTGTAGTTCATGATTTCTCCTTTCCCATAAATCTCAATAGAATATTAAAACTATACTATCTGCGATTGTTCATTAACTCTATCATGTAATAATAAACTAAGGTTTTTCAACAGAACTGTCAATAGGTTTGATGGATGTCGGATCCCGTTAAAAAGGTGAAAACTATTCGTTATTTATCGGAAGCGTAATTGTGAACGTTGTGCCTTTGCCGACAATACTGTCAACATCGATACTACCGTTATGCGCTTTGATAATGCGGCGAACGATGGCCAGACCAAGGCCGGTACTTTTTTCGCCGCCCGTCGGTCGGACACTGGCTTTACTGAATTCCTTGAAGATTTTCGATATCTCGTTTTCCGGGATTCCCTGACCCTGATCGGCAACGGATATTTCAACCGATCCATCGGTTTTTCGGGCGCTGAGAGTGACAGTAGTATTGGGATAAGAGAATTTAATCGCGTTGGTTACCAGATTATCCAGCGCCTGCATAATACGGTTTGAATCGGCCGTGATATTCGGCAGACCCGGCTCAATATTTAATTTCAGTTCAATCTGTTTTTTCTCGGCCAGTGATTTGGTCATGGACTGATAGGTGTGAAAAAATTTATGCAGATCGAGCGCTTCGAGTTTCAATTCCAGTCTGCCGGATTCAATCGCACTGAAATCCAAAATGTTATGGATGAGGTTCAGCATACGGTCACAGTTTTTATCCATGGTATTCAGGACCTCGCGCTGCTTTTCATCGATTTCACCCAGATAGCCGTTGAGAAAGAGAATGATGAAATTTTTGACAACACCAATGGGGCTGCGCAGATCGTGAGCGGCAATTCCGAGGAATTTATTTTTAAGATCGTTCAGCTGAATTAATTCTTCGTACATCCGGCTTTTTTCAAAAATCACCGATAATTGCCGGGCGATTTTCTGGAATACATCGACGTGAAGGTCTTTGTAGGTATTTACCTCCATACTGGAAAAAAAAATAAATCCCACCGGTTTATTGGCTGCGATCATAGGGCAGGTGAGACTTGATCGCATGCCTTCTTCGATGATCAGGCGGGTCGATATTGAACCGGGATGACTGTTCAGGTAATCGGGCAGATTGTTGATGATTCTTGGTTCACCGGTATCGATAATCGTTGCCAGGCTGCTGTCCGAAATCGGGGCTGAATATCCATTGCTGATCTTGAT